>DATDGH010000374.1:0-1876 GCA_036522215.1 Candidatus Angelobacter sp.
GGAACGAACATCCTTATCGGGAGCGATATGGAAAAACTGCGTGCGGAGCTGAGCAAGATCTTGGACGGGCGAGCAAAAAAGGGTGCTGTTCCCCAGTTATGGGATGGCCGTGCAGGCGATCGCATTGCCGCGATACTGCAAGAGAAGCTTTAATCTGATCCGCCAAGAAATTCTTCTGCCTATTTGTTAGGGGGCGTAGCCGTGAAACCATCTAAAATCCGAAAATCGGATGCCGCATCAACCTTACTAGCTCTGGCCGTGCTGCTCTCACCGGCCTCGGACCTCTTCGCACAAGATAGGGTCGAAGAAATCAGCCGCCCGAATGCAATCAGCACCCAATCGTCCAACCCGGAGAAACCGGCCCAGACGGCGGCCGTTGCGGACGTACTGATCGGTGAAGGGGACTTGCTTCAGGTCAGTCTCTATGGAGTTCCTGATTTCAATGAACAAGTGCGCGTCAGCAGCACAGGTGAAATCACGTTGCCCATGGTTGGCCAGGTTGAGGTACGCGGCTTGTCACCTAACCGGGCCGGTGAGGTAATCAGCAAGCTGCTTAAAGACGGCAGCTTCTACAACAATCCGCAGGTCACGGTCCTTGAGCGAGAGCTGGCCACGCAGGGTATTTCTGTGCTTGGAGAAGTGCAAAAGCCCGGTGTTTATCCGATTCTGGGGCCACGTAAACTGTTTGATCTGATCTCCGCGGCTGGGGGCACTACACCCAAAGCCGGCAGCGACATTACGATATCTCCCCGCACCAATCCCCAAAAGCTACAGACCGTTACGCTGTCCGACGACCCTCAAAAGTCCATGATGGCGAACATAGATCTGTATCCAGGCGATACTGTTGTGGTCTCAAAAGCCGGCGTGATCTATGTCGTTGGAGATGTGCGGTTGCCCGGTGGTTTTGTCATCGATAGGGACAAAGACCTCACCGTGCTGCAGGCCCTCGCGCTGGCTCAGGGAGCGAATAATTATGCGGATCTGAACCGCAGCAGGCTGATTCACAAGACGCCGAAGGGAGCACAAGAGACGCCGATCCTCCTGAAAAAGATTTTAGCGGGGAAGGCGGAAGATCGGAAGCTTCAAGCGGACGATATCTTGTTCATTCCTCATAATTCGACCAAAGAGGCGACAAGAAAAGGGTTGGATTCAATTCTGCAAACCGCCACTGGGCTGGCAATTTATAGGTTTTAGTCACGCGACACCCGCTTTGAAAGGTTCTACGACTCTGCGCTGATTTCGTTTTTTCACCGTATCTCAGTTATTTGTCAAATTGATTTCCAATCTAAATGGAGATGAACATGAACCCCATCGTAACCCAGGCTCCTGCTCCATCAGAGCCCATCGTTGCCAATCGTGAAGCAGACGTATCGCAAGTTGCCATCATCGGGTGTGGCTATTGGGGGCCCAATCATATTCGCAATTTCAATTCCGTCTCAGGTTGCAAAGTGGCAGCCGCTGCCGATCTTGACCAATCACGTTTGAGCCGAATTGCGGAAACTTTTCCACAGGTTCGACTCCATCGCGATTACAACAGAGTGCTGGCCGATCCCGATGTCGACGCCGTAGTTGTTGCCACTCCGACAAGCACCCACTATTCCGTGGTGCGCGAGGCGCTTCTTGCAGGTAAGCACGTGTTATGCGAGAAGCCGCTGTGCGAACATAGCGAGCAAGGCAGGGAACTCACGGATTTGGCCGATGAACGTCAGCTCGTGCTCATGGTTGGGCATGTCTTTCTTTTCAGCGCCGCTGTCGAAAAGCTGAAGCAACTGATCCAGTCCCAAGAACTAGGAAAAATCTATTACCTCTCTTCGACTCGCACCAACCTTGGACCGATCCGGAAGGACGTGAATGCCGCCTACGACTTGGCCGCGCA
>DATDGH010000375.1:0-6612 GCA_036522215.1 Candidatus Angelobacter sp.
GAACTCTGGCGATCTTAAGAAGCTCTGGCGAGCTGGTTGGCCGCGTTGCCATTCAGCCCCATCGGTTACTGCCTGGAGAAGAATACAACTGCGCGGCGGAATATCCACACAATCTCCAGCCGGGCAAATACCGCGCCATGGTTTCGATTCAGCATGAAGGCGGAGTCCAGACCGGCACTATTGAATTTCAAGTTCCATGAAGCTGGCTTTCCATCTTGGGCTGGTGATGGCGGTATTGGCTCCAGCGCCGTTTCTGTTTTCTCAATCAGAGCAAGTCACAGTGCGCGAGCTAAATCAGATTCTGGCGCCGGTAAGGGGAGTGAGCGCAGCGTATTCGCTGGACCCGCTGATTGCCGAGGCGCAAGCAACAGACTCTGACGTGCGCATCTGGGGCCGCGCTCCTGGCCAGGCAGTCATCGTACTGGTGCATACGGATTTCACTACCAGCACCATGCAGGTGCTGGTCACCCAGGCGCCGCCCATTCTACCGGACCGGGAGTGGACTGGCCTGGACGCTAACAAGGATTCCAAAGGTTATTACGAGGTCAGAGTAGCGTCGAATCCGATACAGGTCAGTGATACTTTTGACTACAGGGCAAACAAGATACAGCTCCATTTTGCAAACGCAGTGGCGCCGGATCGTAAGCTGCCGGGCGTCTCTAAAACCTGGTTCCCCTTCACTTACCTGAGGTTTCGTGCTGACAATTGGAAGCTGACACTGCTGGATGACAATGTGGATAGTTCCGCAATCTCTGTCAATTCGACCCTTCTTCGAGGAATACATTTCAACGCCGGAGGGTTGACAATCCATGCAGGTTATACCTCGGTTGCGGGCTTTCAGTCGTTATTCCTGCCTGCGCACAAACAGTTGATCTCCGGAGCCACGTTTGCTCACGCCGTTAGTCCGGATTCCCAGGTTGGAGTAACGGGCTATTTCATCCAGCGCGATCCCACAGCGTTTGACAGGCAGGCTTCGCAAGCTGTAGCAACAATGTTCTTCAAAAGGCACACCCGTCAAGGCACCGATCTTTCAGCGGAAGTGGGCCTTAGCGGCGGAGTCGGCGGCGCTGTCAGTCTTACCCACAACACTGATTCGGATGAGTTCCACTTAGCCGGCCGCTACCGGCCACGGCACTACGCAACTTCAGACACAGACAACCTCAACGGCCTGCAAGGCGAGACACGCTGGAACCACATTTTCGGACCCCATCTTGCTTCCGATCTGTCTGGTTCGGCAACGCATATCTTTGCTGGACCAGGCGCTCAGACTATAGAAGTAGCTACTGCGAATTTGCGTTACAAGGCTTTCAGCGGCATTTCACTCTCTTCCGGTCTTTCGCTCTCCCGTTTTTCTGATGATCACGCGCTGTTTCCCAATATTCACCGCTTCGCCGTGCCCATAGTCATTTCCTATGACCGTCCGCGCTTCGGTGTTGGAGCCCAGTACGAATATTCCCAGACCAGCCAGGCATTTGCGCCCGGACAGGCATACCGGGGTTCCTTGCGATGGAGCGGCCAGCATTTGCAACTGAACGCGAACGGAGGGCTGGACACTCAGGCCCTGGGCGTTGACTCGGTGTTCTCCGCATTTCCTGATTTGAACGTGGAACTGGCGCGGCTGGGCCTGGGCACGACCACCAGCATCGCGCAGCTCGCTGCACTTCTCAATGACCGAGCCTTCCTGAGCAGTCTCGGCATTTCCCCTAATGCGACTGTGCAATTGGTACCGCGCAATTGGCACGGTGGCCTAAACTTGAGCTGGCGGTCAGCGCAGCAGATTCTGGAAATGGATTCAAACTACAATCTGAACAAATTTCTGACTCAGAAGAACGCGACCGTGCTGCAAACCGTACGTTATAGACGTGGACTTACATCTTCCACGGAACTAGTTACATCATTCACTATGCTCGAATCTGTTTCCTCGGCGCGCCGGTTCAGCCCGGTTTGGGAGGTGGGCCTGCGACGTCAATTCGGGGAGAGTCCTTTCCCACGATGGCAACGGCATGACGGCGATATCTCCGGAACCGTACGACTACAGGACAGCTCGGGGACGCAACCCATGCGGGGCGTAGAGATCACCCTGGATGGTGAGCACAAGACAACATCCGACAGTCAGGGCCGCTATCATTTCTCCAAGGTACGGCACGGAGTCCATACCGTCCAAATTGCGTTCAAGTCCGTACGCCCGTTCTGGTACACGACGCCTTCGAAGGTCAGTACGGTGCAAGACTCAGTCGTGGACTTCGGGATCATCTATCCTGCAGCCCAGCTAGTTGGCTATGTAGTCGATGATGCAGGCGCCGGCTTGCCTGATATCGGGATCCTGGTCAGCGGCCCTCAAGGCGGCTTTAATTTAATAACAGACCAGAAAGGAAAATTTACGGTGCCGGTGGGACAAGCCGGCACCTATGTTGTCCGCGTGAGCACCGAGAGCGTGCCTGACGGTTATGCACTCGAAGATCTCGAGGCTGCCAGCGTCGCCGTGGCAGAAGGCGAATTTAAGAAGGTCTTGTTCACGCTGCCTGTCATCAGGGCTGTAACCGGCTCCGTTCAGAAATACGATACATCTAAAGGGGAATACCTCCCGCTTGCAGGCGTAACAGTCGAAATAGCTGAATTGCATCGGCAGACAATGACAGACGGCTCGGGCCGCTATTCATTTCGCAACTTGCCGTCTGGAACATTCACGATGCGAGTGAATGGGCAAGAATATGGCCAGATACAGTTCAATACCGCGCCACAGCTAATGCGACATGACATAAGAGTAAGTCCAAATGCATCTCTCATCGCAAGACAATAAAATGTGATAACAGCCTGGCTTACTCTACCAATCCTAAAGCAATCCGCATTGCCCGATGCCTTGGCGGCGTACCTCTACAGATTGATTAACTATCCTCCGGTAAGCACAACTATTGTGGATTATAAACACTTAGTGCACGCAGTTGGATCAGTAGCTGGCGCTATAGTTATGTCTATGGCTCTATTGTGGTAAATAGTGAGACTGTTTCAGAAGTGCCCAACGGATCTCCCGCATTTATAGCTCTAACATTAGAGCGTTCCCATGTTTGGGCCCGGCTACACCATTATCAGCTTCTTTTCGTAGTGGCCGGCGGTGTGGGCCTGGCGGAGCCTTTCAGCGAAGAAATTGACGGCCATGGTCTGCACAGGTTGAGTTGTATCAGAATGTCGTTGATAGGCCTTGCTGTCCAGGAGCACGATATATTTCTCTCCACAGATGGGGCACATAACACCTTGGCGGCACTGCGAGTAGCCATGGTTAATTAATTCGAACGCCATTGCCTTGGCCGTTTCACTGATTGCAACGGATGCCAGCATAACTGCCTCCTACAAAGGTATCTTCGGCATGTCCTGGTTGAACCCAGGTAAATCGGCGCCATTCGCATTTACTTTGGTAATTAAAAGATTGGGTTGGCGCTTGAGCTCATGAGACCGCCGGCTTTGCCGAAAATTCACCTTTACCATCGAAGGCCGGCAACCGAGGGCTTCGTACGTTCATCGCCGCGAAAAGTTACATTGGCTGCAGGGGTTATTCAGTGTGATAACAGTCTAATCCGCTTTATGGGTCTTAAATCAATCCGCATTATCCACTAAAGTAGCGACTAGTAGTTATACGGATTGCTTAACTATCTCCTAGTATGCACAATTGCTGTGTATTCTCAGCATTAACAGTGTGTGGAATTGGACCAGGTAGCCATGCGCGGAAGTTTGCCTATAGTTTAATCTGTGGTAAACAGTGAGACTTCCCCAGGATGGCGTATCGTCAAGCGCACTTGCAGCCCTAACATTAGAACATTTCAATGTTCGCACCATGCGGTGTCGCAAGACTGGCCAAGCAGAACTCGATGGCGGAGTCGCCTACGGTCCTGCTCTCTGGTTCAAACGCATGCTCTTGACGCCAAGCCCGATTCGGCTCAGGTCAATGAGTCCATCTGACTCACAACTCGCACGCAGGTTCCAGTTGGTGGCTGCGGCCACTAGTGCAGGCGTCTGCCTCATCGGTCTCGCGGTGCTGGGAGGATTTTACGGCCACGGTTTTGCCTGGGCGCTGTATTCCGTGATGGTGGTGGCGGCGTTTGTGATCCAGACGGCGTGGATTGCAAAGTCGCTAAGCCGCTCGGAAAGAGAAAGAAAGAAGGCTGAAGCGGAGACGCAAAAGCTGAACCAGGAATTGGAGCAACGGGCAGCGCAGCGCACGGCACAAGTGGAAGCCGTGAATCGAAACCTGGAAGAAGCGGTTGCTGCCGGGGAACGGGCGGAGTCAAAATTCCGCGGCCTGCTGGAATCCGCTCCGGACGCCATGATTATTGTTGACCAGGAAGGCCGGATAGTCCTGGCCAATTCGCAAGTGGAAAAGCTGTTCGGCTACAGTCGCACAGAGGTCATTGGTCAGGAGCTGGAGATATTGATTCCCGGGCGCTTTCGCGGCGCTCACCCTGACCATCGCAGAGGGTTCTTTGTTGATCCACGGGTGCGCCCCATGGGCGCCGGACTGGAACTCTTTGCCCAGCGTAAAAATGGAAGCGAATTCCCCGTCGAAATCAGCCTGAGCACACTGCAAACTGCCGAGGGGCTTCTGGCCACGGCCGCCATTCGTGACATCACCGAGCGGAAACATGCGGAAGAGAAGTTCCGGAGCCTCTTGGAAGCGGCCCCCGACGCGATGGTGGTGGTGAATCGAGAGGGCTGTATCGTGCTGGTGAATGCGCAGGTGGAAAAAGTATTTGGCTACCAGCGGAAAGAGTTGCTGGGCCAGGAGATTGAAATGCTGGTGCCGGAGCGATTCCGGAAAAGGCATCCCGGACACCGCACAGGATTCTTCGAGGACCCACGGGTGCGGGACATGGGCGCTGGTTTGGAGCTCTACGGTTTGCGTAAAGACGGCACCGAGTTTCCGGTGGAGATCAGCCTCAGCCCGCTGCAAACGGAGGACGGGATACTGGTCTCCAGCGCCATCCGCGACATTAGCGAACGCAAGCGCGTGGAGGGGATCCGCGATCGCCTGGCTTCGATTGTTGATTATTCGGATGATGCCATTATCGGAAAGAACATTGACGGGATCATTGTGGCCTGGAACGCGGGTGCGGAGCGTCTCTATGGTTATACGGCTGCGGAGATCATCGGGCGGCCGATATCGGTCCTGCTGCCTGCTGACCGCGTTGATGACCTGCCTGTGATCATGAACAAGCTTCGGCGCGGCGAAAAAATCGACCATGAGGACAGCACGCGGCAGCGCAAGGATGGGAAATTGATCGATGTAGCCATCACTATTTCGCCGATCAAGGATCCTGCCGGGCGGATCACCGGAGCTTCCACCATTGCCCGCGACATTACGCGGCGCAAGCGGGCGGAGGAGAAGTTCCGCGGCCTGCTGGAATCGGCGCCGGATGCCATGGTGATTGTGGATAACAAGGGCCACATCGTGCTGGCCAATTCGCAGACGGAAAAACTGTTTGGCCATCAGCGCGCGGAGTTAATGGGCAAGCCGATTGAAGTTCTAATTCCACCGCGCTATCACCGGAAGCACGTCGGGTACCGCGACACCTTTATCCTTGATCCCCGAATCAGGCCCATGGGTGCGGGCGTGGACCTTTATGGCTTGCGTCAGGATGGCACCGAGTTTCCGGTAGAGATCAGCCTGAGCCCTTTAACCACGGAGGAGGGCACGTTCATCACGGCTGCGGTGCGCGATATCACCGACCGCAAGCATGCAGAAGAAGAAATCAAAAAACTGAACGTTGAGTTGCACACGCACGTTCTGGAATTGGCAGCCAGCAACCAGGAACTGGAATCCTTCAGTTATTCCGTGTCCCATGATTTGCGCGCGCCGTTGCGGCAGATTGACGGCTTTTCCAGGATCCTGTTGGATTCCGCGGTACAAAAACTGACTCCTGACGAGCGCGATTGCCTGGAGCAAATTCGCACGGGAACCCTGCGCATGGGACGCCTGGTGGACGATCTGCTGGACTTTTCCCGTCTGGGCAGGCAGGAACCCAAGCGGCAAACCGTGAATCTCGATCTGCTGTTGGCGGAGGTGCTTGCTGATCTGCGCAAGCAAACGGGCACCCGCGACGTGCAATGGCGGCTGGCCAAGCTCTCCGAGGCGGAATGCGATCCACAATTGATGAAGCAGGTCTTCACCAACCTGCTTTCCAATGCGGTCAAGTTCACCAGTACGCGGAAACAGGCGGTGATTGAGGTAGGGCAGGAGCTGCGGGAAGGAGTGTCGACATTCTGGATCAAAGACAACGGAGTTGGTTTCGACATGAAATATGCGGATAAGTTGTTCGGAGTATTTCAGAGATTGCATCTGCAGGAAGAATTTGAAGGTACAGGGGTGGGGCTGGCCAATGTGCAGCGCATCATCCTGAAGCATGGGGGCCGGGTCTGGGCGGAAGCGGAGCCCAATCGCGGCGCCACCTTCCTTTTTACGCTGGGAAATGGGATCAGCAAAGGAGAGCATGAGCGAACAAGTCGAAGTGTTGCTGGTAGATGACAGCCAGGCGGACGTGAAACTCACTTTGCACGCCATTGAATATCAGAACCTGCCGCACAGGTTCCGCGTGTTGCGTGATGGGGAGGAGGCGCTGAACT
>DATDGH010000376.1:0-2521 GCA_036522215.1 Candidatus Angelobacter sp.
GCGCCAAACCGATTGATGCGCTGCCTGCGAGTCTGCTCTACGCCAATCCGCCCAACCGCTATTTGATCAATTCGCCGATGCTGCTCATTAATTCATCGTCATGATTCGCCCCTTCGGGTACCAGTGACAATACGCCGCCGTGGCATCGAGAGCATACAATGCTTGATTGTTGTTATAGCTACTACTTTGCGATATGTTAATTGAGAAAACGTTCATCTGATGATCAGCCCGATGGCATGACTGAATCTCTTCATCCAGCTGCTTCCGACACCCTACCTTCCTTCATCACTCCACCTGGCGAGACAGACGTACTTATGGTCGTGATGGCCGTAATTCTTGTGCTCGCTGTCCTAATGTTCGGCATCATCTACTTTCGACTGCACTCGCTTCCCGAGCGAATGGCTCATAGGTCCCAAAAAATCCAGTTTGAAATCGTCGCCGTCTTGGGTCTTATTTCTCTCTTCACACACATGCATATTTTTTGGAGAGCCGGTTTGCTCCTTGCGCTGATCGAGTTACCCGACTTCGGCACCCCGCTCAGCCGTATCGCCGGTTCGGTCGAGAAAATAGCTGGTACATCGCCGGGCCAAAGCACGGTAGGGCCGGATGGAACCGGCCCTATCGTCACAGAAGCCAACGAAGTGACTGGAGCACCGCCCAAGACCTACGAGGTCAGCCAAGCCGATAAGGTAGCCACATTGCCGACGACAGCACGGCAACCTAAAGGGAGCTGAGCGATGCTTGAGCTTCTTCTCTGCTCTTTATTGACAGTTCTTCCGGACTATCTTTTCCGCCGATATGCGCAGGGAAAACGGCTTGGCAAGGAGATAACCTTTTACTCGGTTTGGTTCGAGCTGAGGTGGGGGATCACGGCCTGCCTCATTCTAACAGTGTCGCTGATTACGACGATTTTTTACAACCATCCATCTACCACGAACGTCACACTTTTCTTCAGAACCGTTCCGATCATTTCTGAGACGAATGGACGCGTCGCAGAGGTCTACGTTGGTATGAGCGGTCCGGTGACCCAGGGAATGCCGATCTTCAAGCTGGACAGCTCAAAGCAGGAGGCAGCTGTAGAGACGGCAAGGCGGAAGATTGCGGAGACCGATGCGGAGATAAAGGTGGCGCAGGCGGATATCCAAAAAGCTGAGGGCCAGCTCCAGGAGGCCAAGAGCGATTACCAGCAGACCATTGACGAACTGGAGACCAAGCAAGAGCTGCAGCGGCGTAATCCGGGAAATGTTCCCGCGCGCGACATCGAGCGGCTCCAGGTTCAAGCCGAAGGCCGCTTAGGTACGATCGCTTCAGCTACGGCTACAAAACAATCTGCTGAGGAGCGGATTTCCACGCTTCTCCCAGCGCAAAAAGCCAGTGCCGAAGCCGAGCTGGCTCAGGCCCAAGTTGATTTGGAAAAAACAGTTGTGCGTGCTGGCGTGAGCGGACGGGTTGAACAGTTCACGCTCCGGGTTGGCGATATCGTCAATCCGATCATGCGTCCGGCCGGGGTTCTGATCCCAGAGGGCGCTGGTCAGCGAAGCCTACAGGCGGGCTTTGGGCAGATTGAAGCGCAGATCATGAAGGTCGGGATGATCGCCGAAGTCACCTGTGTCTCCAAGCCCTGGACGGTCATCCCAATGGTGGTCACGCAGGTGCAGGATTTCATAGCCGCCGGTCAGTTTCGTGGTGGCGAGCAACTCATCGACCCACAGCAGGCGACGCGGCAGGGCACACTTTTGGTTTTTCTGGAGCCTCTCTACAAAGGCGGGATCGACGATGTCACACCCGGCAGCAGCTGCATCGCAAACGCATATTCCAACAACCACGACTTGATTGTGTCCAAAGATACCGGCGCCGTGAAAGCCGTGCTTCTTCACGTCGTGGACGCCCTCGGGCTCGTCCATGCGTTGATTTTGAGACTCCAGGCGCTGGTGCTTCCCTTCACCACCCTCGTGTTCAGTGGGCACTGACGCGAGGCGATCACTGGCACCGCCATCGCTTGCGAGTGCACCGTCAACGATTTGGGGTCGGTCCGCGAGTTCTGTTTCTTTGTCTGTAGCCGGGCACAACAAAACGCCTGTTCATCGTCGGCTATCCATTACGGAGCACAACAAGAAGCTGAATAACACGCATAGCGCCAACAAAATAAAGAATTATTGCGACGATTCGAAATCCAATGTGCCACTGCTGCTTGTTAAGTTGATGCAATCCGTTGAGCGCATTAAGGGCCACAAGGAGCGCTCCGATTGCCACCACCAAATATCCAGCAAGCTCAATATCGAAAACGCCAAACAGTTCCACTGTGGCAGCCTCCTTTATTCCATAGCTTCCCGCAGCTATGATCAGCGCGGCTGTCAGAAGATTTTTCAGGTGATTAAATAACTCATTGAGGCCACCTTCGTCGAACAGCCGTACCTTTGTAGACTGAAACAGCTCGCGCATCGGGGGCCTCCATTCACGTTTGATCTGCTGTCGGTGGACCTCTTTTCTTTTTATGTTCTGTATGCAGATTTTAAGTCAA
>DATDGH010000377.1:0-5607 GCA_036522215.1 Candidatus Angelobacter sp.
GATCCTGGGCGTGCACATCATCGGCGCTGTAGCCACTGAGATCATCGCTGAAGCCGTGACTGCGATGGAGTTGGAAGCAACGGTGGACGACATGATGTTCACCATCCACGCGCACCCAACCGTGGCCGAGGGCTTGCTCGACGGCTTCAGCGCCGTGGAGGGAGAAGCTATTAATATTTAGGCGGCTTCGCCGCGTAGAAGTACTCACGCGCCTTTCAGATAACCCGATGCACCGATAAATCTGCTGTTCGGAAACGAACAGATGGTTCCGCTAATGGACACAAATCTGCAATCTTCGGCCTACGCTCACGTCCCTTGATGTATTCCCGTCAAATACTTAGGCGGGCATGAGCTAGGCAAGGAAAATGCATCATTCCCTGACTTGGCGGGAACATGGCAATATGATGTTTGAAGCGCAGAGTGGCTCGATGGCATCCATGGCACAAATAAGGACTGGGTTCTCTGAGCGTCCGCGGGTATTGGTGTCAGAGGACCAGGACGACGTCCTGACGGCGTTGGGGTTGTTGCTGAAGAGCAACGGCTACGACACGGAATTCGTGAAGTCTCCTGCGGAAACCATGAAGGCGCTCAAGAACCGCAGTTTTGACGCGGTCCTGCTCGACCTCAACTACAGCCGGGACACCACCTCGGGCGCTGAAGGCCTTGAATTGCTGTCCCAGGTGCAGGCACTGGACAGCACTCTCGCGGTAGTGGTGATGACGGCCTGGGGGACGATTGAACTCGCCGTGGATGCCATGCATCGCGGCGCCTGCGAATTTGTGCAGAAACCCTGGGACAACGCTCATTTGTTGCGGGTGTTGAAAGACCAGATGAAGCGCTCCCGTGAACTCCGTGAGAAACGCCTGAGTGAACAACTGGAGCAGCAGGAAGCTGCGCAAATCCAGCGGGCCCTGATGCCGGGCGAAATTGCTGCCCCGGATGGCCTGACCATTGTTGCCTCGTCTCAATCAGCGCGTACCGTGGGCGGCGATTATTACGACGTGATTCGCATCGATGAAGACCGGCTGGCGGTGTGTGTTGCCGATGTGATGGGCAAAGGCGTGGGCGCGGCGCTCCTGATGTCCAACCTGCAGGCTGCGGTACGCATGCTGGCCCCACAGGTTGTTGATACCCGCGATCTCTGCAATCGTGTGAATGAAGTGATCTGCGCCAATAGCGTCCCAGGCAAATTCATTACGTTCTTTTATTGCGTCATTGACGTGAAGCAGCGGCGAATCAGTTACACCAACGCGGGACACAACTGGCCCATCCTGGTACGGGCCGATGGCAACTGCGAGCGCCTCAATACCGACGACGTTGTGCTGGGCACGCTGCGGCACTGGACCTACCATCAAGAAGAAGCTCAACTGCGCGGCGGCGACCGCCTGGTCCTGTTTACCGACGGAATCACCGAATCCGCCAACTCCGACGGTGTGGAATTTGGCGAGGAGCAGTTGCTGAACCTGGCGTCGCAAAGCGTCCAGCTCCCGGCGGATGAACTTAAAGATCTCATTCTTAAGTCCACGGCCGCTCACAGCGGCGGCGTGCTCACGGATGACGCGACCTTGATCGTGGCCGCCGTTCGATAGACCTTGCCACTCAAGAACACTGATCTGACTGATTTGCATTGATAAATGGGTTGTTGACCACCTCTGATAGAAGGTCCGCTCGAAACAGGCAGTAGAATGAATACATGCAGCTTCGCGTCGTCAATGTGCTTTACCTGGGCCGCGTAGAATACTCTACAGCTCTCGATCTGCAGCAGACGCTCGTCCGTCTGGTGAAAGAGGGCCGCAGCGGCCACACACTGCTGCTGCTGGAGCACCCGGCGGTTATCACCCTGGGACGCAATGCCACAGAACAAAACGTTGTGGCTTCGCGTGATTTGCTTGCCAGCAAGGAAATTGAGTTACATGAAACCGACCGCGGCGGTGACGTAACTTTTCATGGCCCAGGACAGCTGGTGGGGTATCCCATATTTGATCTGCGCGGATTCACGCCCAGAATCGGCGCGGTGGATTTCGTCCGCAAGATGGAAGAAACGCTGATCCGCACTTGCGGCGATCTGGGAGTAGTGACGCAGCGTGTCGCAGGCATGACCGGAGTATGGACTGATGAGCCGGCGAAGATCGCGGCCATCGGCGTCCATGTCTCGCGCGGAGTAACGTCTCATGGCTTTGCGTTAAACGTGAACACCGACCTGGATTATTTCAAGCTGATTGTTCCCTGCGGCATCGCCGATAAGCCGATCACCTCGCTGGAGCGTGAACTGGCGCTTTCCAATCCCCCGCGCAAGCTGCCATCTCTGGAGGAGACTGCCGAGCTGGTTGCGCGCAACTTTGGCCGCGTGTTTGAAGCGCAAACCTTGTGGTTAGAGTCGCTGGACTCCCTGCTTGTGCCTCCCCAAGACACTCCTATGCGTGCGCCGGAAGAGCTACGGAGGATTGCCGGGGAAGAAGACATTTTTATGGCCTAAGCGGTTACGCGAGCAGAAGAGAGTTTTAGCGCACACAGTTAAGAGAATTGAGTAATTGGGTAATTTGGTAATTGGGTAATTGAAAATCAAAGGCCCATCTGGACAACGTGAGAATTCCGTGATGCTGCATTTCCTGTAAACTGATACTTTCCCATGGCCTCGAAGCCCAAATCCTCAAGAAACAGTCAGTCACCGAAATCCCATATCTCCCCCAATGGTCGCCCTAAGAGTAAAGGGCCGGCCCCACGCACTAATGAATACGGAATCCCCGACTGGCGTCTGGAGAAGCCGGTTTTTGAGATCATCGAGATCAGCAGGGGCGCTGAAGTCCACTATGAAATTCGCGGCAACCTTGATGCTCCCGTACCTCCGATCCGCGAGTCTCGCAATCTGGACAAAGCACAGTGCCTGGAACTGTATCGCTGGATGCTGCTCAATCGCCGCATGGAGCAAGCGCTGGAGAACCTGTACAAGCAGGGAAAAGTTGTGGGTGGCGTGTACTTCGGCCTGGGCCAGGAGGCCTGCTCCTGCGCCTCCGCTTACGCGCTGGGCCCTGATGACTGGTTTGCTCCCATGATTCGCAACCAGGGCTCACAACTAGTGCGCGGCTTCCATGCCCGCGACATCATGATGCAGTACATGGCCAAGGCGGATTCGCCCACCAGGGGAAAAGATGGAACGTCGCACTACGGCGACATTGAAAAACGCAACATGGTTTCGCCGATTTCGATGTTGGGCGATCTGCTTCCGGTGATGGCCGGGGTTTCTCTGGGCGCGCGGCTGCAAGGGAAAGAACTTGCCTGCATGACGTGGATCGGCGATGGCGGCCAATCTACCGGCGTCAGCTATGAAGGCATTAACTTTGCCGCAGTGCGCAAGCTGGGACTGGTTTTGATTGTAGAGAGCAATCTTTGGGCGTATTCGACTCCCACCGAGTACCAGGTTGCGGTGAAAGATCTGGCCAATCGCGCCATTGGCTACGGCATTCCTGCAGTGATCATTGACGGTACCGATGCCTGCCAGGTCTACGATGCGACCCTGGAAGCGGTGGAACGCGCGCATCGTGGCCAGGGCCCCACGATGATTGAGGCCAAGATGATGCGCATGAAGGGCCATGCCATCCACGACGCCGCCGCCTACGTGCCCAAAGAGATGCTGGATTTCTGGCGCAAGCGCGATCCCATTGACCGCTTTGAAAAGTTTTTACTGGGAAAGAAGTGGCTGACTCCGGAACAGAACCGCAAATTGATTGAAGAAGTGGAGGACGAGTTAGAAGCAGACCGCGAGTTGGCGGTGAACTCTGCTATGCCTGAGCCGCATACGGCAGCGGAGGGCGTTTACTGCAATGAAGGCTGCCATACGATTAAACCCAAGTATGCTCTGCCCAAAGCGGGAAAGCTCGGCGAAGGCAAGTTGAAACAGACAGAAGCGGCGATACATTACAAGTAAGCACCTAGCAATTAGCAATTAGCCAAACCTCAAACACGAACAACTATTTGCTAATTGCTAACTGCTAATTGCCCTATGGCTGAAACCACTTATCTCGAAGCAATCCGCCAGGGACTGTGGGAGGAGATGGAATCCGATCCCAGCGTTTTCTGCCTGGGTGAAGACATTGGCGTTTACGGCGGCGCATTCAAAGTCACCGACGGCTTTATTCATCACTTCGGTCCGCAGCGCGTGATTGATACGCCCATCGCAGAGTCGGCCATCGTCGGCGCAGCCTTTGGGGCGTCATTGACCGGACTGCGTCCGGTAGCCGAGTTTCAGTTTATCGACTTTATCGGCTGCGCCTTTAACCAGATCGTGAACATGGTGGCCAAGTCGCACTATCGTTGGAATGCTCCTGCGCCCCTGGTGCTGCGAGGCCCGGCGGGAGGTGGCGTTCACGGCGGCCCGTTTCACTCGCAGAATCCGGAGATGTATTTTGTGCACACCCCGGGGATCAAAGTTGTCGCCCCGGCTACACCCGCTGATGCCAAGGGCTTGATCAAGTCTGCCATCCGCGACAACAATCCGGTGCTTTTCCTGGAGCACAAATTCCTCTATCGCCGGATCAAAGACGCGATTCCGGAGGATGACTACACCGTTCCCATCGGCAAAGCGCGACTGCACCGCGAAGGGCGTCACCTGAGCATCATTACTTATGCCGCCATGGTGCACACAGCGCAGGAGGCGGCAGACATCCTGACCAAGGAAGGTATTGAGGTTGAAATCCTTGATCTGCGGACGCTGGCGCCGCTGGACCGTGAAGCCATTACCCAGACAGTGAAGAAGACCAACAAGGTGATCCTGCTGCATGAAGACACGCGCACGGGCGGGTTGGCGGGCGAGATCGCCGCCATTATCAATGAAGAGGCTTTCGACGACCTTGATGGCCCGATCGTCCGCATTACTTCACTGGACACTCCGGTACCTTTCTCACCGCCGCTCGAACAGTATTTTTTGCCGAAGGTGGAGGATGTGGTGAGAGAAGCAAGAAGACTCTATAGTTACTAACGCATTGTTTTGCGAGTTGGTAAGTGAGTAACTTGGTAAGTTGGTAATTTAAAAGCCGTGAACCTACCAACTCCGATGGGGTTTCATGTATTACCTGCTCAAGACCGAATCTTCCGTTTACAGCTTCGCTGACCTGCAGCGCGAGAAGTCCACCATCTGGGACGGCGTCACCAATCCTGTTGCCGTGCGAAACCTGCGCGAGATGCCCAAAGGCGCAAAGCTCCTCATCTATCACACGGGTGACGAAAAGCGCGCCGTGGGCACCGCGACCGTTGAATCGGTTGATGCCAGCGATCCTAAAGTCCCAAAAGTACGAATCAACGTGGGCAAGCCGTTGGCCGCGCCGGTGACTCTGGCCGAGATCAAAGCCAACAAGCTGTTCGCGACTTCGCCTCTCTTGCGCCAGGGCAGGCTTTCAGTAGTTCCTCTGAGCAAAGAACAATATGAATGGCTCATATCGCAGTGATTGGCAATCTCGAGAATTCCGCTCTCTTCTTGTGTGGACGATTTCACTCTCGCCGAGAAGTTGGTAACTCCCACCCCGCCACGCGACGCGCGCGTCGGGGACCCCGGAATTGGGTAATTTTGTAATTGAGTAATTTGAAAATCAAAACCTAAAACCAGTCATGAGA
>DATDGH010000378.1:0-5649 GCA_036522215.1 Candidatus Angelobacter sp.
ATTTATTCTCCGTTTTGTGCACGCTGGACACTACGACAGTATGGCCGTCGTTTTGGGCACGTGCTGTGATTGTGCATTACCGCGAGCGCGCAGCTTTCTTTGCAGCAGCGTTCGTATAACCTGTCAGTTTTTTACTTTTACGTAAAAAAGAAGCCCCCGCTCATGGCGGGTACCTATAGCCAAAGAAGACTTTCTCCTACGCAAACATCCAATCCTCTTCCTACCTGAGTACATCCGTAAGCTGGCCAGTAAAATACCGTCTCGCTCAAAACCTTACCCCCAATTCTCGGTTACAGCAGAGCTGATCTTCTGGCATTCCACTTTCGTTTCATGGCGAATCTTGAGCTCCGCTCGGCTCCTTCTGTCAATCCCGCTTGTGCAGCTCCGTGCGGCGCAACAAATCAGAACCGCGCCGTACTCGCTTCCGCGCCCTTCGGTTCCGCTTCGCTTCAGGGATTTGACAGCGCCTCCCTTCGCTCTACCTCGCCACTATGAAACGAATGTGCTCCTCTCGCCTGAAAAGGCGGAGAACCAAAAAAACAAAATGAGGAGAACTAAAACAATGCTGAATACAATCCAGAACAATCAAATCCAGACCAGTTGGCAACTCGCACGCGCCAGCGTGGACGCCTTAACCAAAGAGATCGAATCCGGCCGTAACGAAGCTCTTTTCACGTACCTGCAAACGATGGCGAAGTTTCCCACCTACAGCGCCCGCAATGTGCTGTTAATCGCGGCACAACGGCCCACGGCAACACACCTTGAGGGAATGCGTAGCTGGAATGAATTAGGCCGGAGCGTCCGACCCGGTGAAAAGGGAATCCGCATTTTTGCCCCTTCCATTGGCATCAAGCCGGAGAGCCAGAACCAGGCGCAGGACACCAGCAAGAACAGCCGCAAGCGCAAGAAGCAGGAACCGGAAACACAGCTTTTGGGTTTTCGTGCAGTTTCGGTTTTCGACATCTCGCAGACCGGAGGGGGAACACTGCCGGAATCTCGCCCGCCCGTTGACGTGACCGAGAAGCTGGAAAACCTCACCGCCTTTGCTCAGGCCCACGGCATGACCATTGAACATGTCGAATGGATTGGGGAGAAGAAAGGAAATTCTTATCGCGGCACAATCCGCCTGCTGCCCAACATGCCACCCGCCGAGGGATTCCCGGTGTTGCTCCGCGAAGTAGCCAGCCAATTGCTTTACACCATCAAGCGCCGGACGTTCGTAACCCGCGCCCTACACCAGCAGGAAACCAAAGCCGCCGCCTTCGTGGTCTCCGAAGCACTCGGACTGGAAAGCAAGACCGCATTTTCTGACTGCCAGCTTTATTACGGAGATTCCCGCTTGTTGTCCGAGAGTCTCGCCGTTGTCCACCGTACAGCCGCCGTCATTCTTGGGGCCATCAGCCCCGAGATTGCGGCGCCGTCCAAGTCCGCTCAAGGGGTGAACTAATGAGCACCCCTATTCCATTCCTTCCGCCCGCACTGGAAACGGTTAACGAGATGCTTACCAGCAAGACCATTCCAGCCCTTGACGGCGACCAGATGGGGCTTTTGTCTGAGTATCTGTTTAACCTCACTGATAGACAGCTCCGCATCCAGATTGCCGAGATTGCCTATCTGAACCATGACGATCCGCAAGCCTTAGACGTGTTTCTCGCTTGCACCATTCCCTTAGCTCAGAAAATGTCACAGCGCAGGGCCTACAGGATATATGAGCATCCCTCAGCTTGGGCGCTGGAAGCCATGTATGACGGAGCAGTGACCGCCCTTCTGACCTTGTTTCAACGTCACGCGCCCCTTAGCGATTTGCCCGATGCTTTCCGGCGCTATCTCATGACCACGATAGTTAAGGGATCATTGCGGGATTATTTCAAACGGTATGAAAACTTCGGCATTTATGCAATGCGAGACATTGCAGGAGTGGCCCACCGCAAGAATCTTTTCCGCGATCCTGTTGATGAGGACGTTCTTACTCGTAAGGTATTGGAACAGGTCATCAATTTTCCCCATCTGCGCACCGAGCACCGCGCAGTCTTACAAGCCATTGCGGCCATTGGCCCGGATGTCGCCCTGAAGCAACATGCCTTCACAAACAAAGGCGATCCCGGCAAGTGGAGAAACCGCAGGAACATCCGTCCAATCCTCAATCCCGACGCCATAGCCGCAGCTATGGGACTGCCCAAAAGAGATGTCCATCGGTATCTCTGCCAGATGAGGCCAATTCTCCGCGACATGTTCAACCGCGATGGCAGCCTTTTTTCCAGCGATTAGGCGCACTCATCCGGGGCATGTGCTGAACGTGTCCCGGTTTTTTCCCACTCCGCGACCTAAGAGACAACGACAGCAAAACCAAAAGGAAAGGGCAGCAATGACTAGCACAACCTCACTGTACGCCGTTCAGCACATCCGCAAACTGCGCGGAGGCTCTCAGTCACATCTCATGCGGGCATCCGATGGCAATTACCACGTTGTGAAATTCACCAACAATGCACAATGCAAGCGGATTCTTGCTAACGAATTCATCGGCTCCCGATTGGGACGATTCCTTGGGCTTCCCATGCCTGAAGCCAGAGTGATTGAGGTTTCCGAATGGCTTATCAGGCACACTCCCGAACTCTGCATTGAGAGTGCTGGAATGAAGATTCCTTGCCGGCCAGGGCAGCATCTTGCTCTCCGCTACGCCGTGGACGACCCGCACACCCATAATGTTTTTGATTATGTTCCTGAATCCCTTGCTCCGCGAATCTTCAATATCAGAGACTTTTCCGCTTAATCGCAAGCTTGCGATTAAGCGGAAAACTCCTCGATGTTGTTGATTTTCTTGGACAGGCTCTCCGGCAGATAGTCGAAGACGCACTCCCGCTCGGGATCGGCGACATAGCGCGAGGCTAGCTGCACTCCGCTCTCGCATGGAACCGAAAGCCCGGCGCTCTCGATGCGCAGCTCTAGCGTGTGGGTGATCAGCCAGTCCGATACTTCGATGGCAGCCACTTGCGGCATCGGCAGGCCCAGAAAGGAACCGATGCGGCTGGCGAAGAATTCATTGGCGAGCACGCGGACGGATTGCGGGTTGTTGGTGAATTTAACGATCCAGTATCCGTTATCGGAGCCGCGCATCAGGTGCGACTGCGCGCCTCCGCGCATGCGGCGGATGTGCTGAACGGCTTGCAGAGAGGTGGTCACGGCTACACCTCCCCGCCACCCTCGGGGCGGATGGCCCCAAGGATGGCGCTGGCGGCGCGGTGGACTACTTGCAGGCTTTCCGCCAGCAGTCGCGCATCGCCGTGATAGAGCCGGAAGTCGGCAAAGGCGGTTTTGGCTTCAAGTCCAAGCGCTTCGCAGACGACAAAGGCGGCGGCGGTGGTTTCCTGCTGATGCAGGATGCGGGTGACGAAGGTGCGCCGCTTGATGCCATAGAGCATCTGGCTTGCCAACTCGCGCAGCAATGCCGGAAATGCTTCTGAGGGTTCCAGATTGGGAAGCAGGCGAATCACGCCACGATAGGAGGTTGCCTTATGCGGGGCGATCCAGTCCGCAGTAGCAACGGTCATCTGCCGCGCCTGCGCAAAGGCGATCAGCTTGTCTGGCAATTCGGGGAGATTCAGAGGCGCATGGGAGTCGGGCAGTTCCTCGCCTCCGGTCTGCGCGATGTCGAACACATAGACGCCGCGAAAGCCGAGTAACTGCGCTTCGGGCTGTGCGGGTGCCTTCGGAGTTTCCTTGCTGGCAGGCTCCGGCGCTTTCCCGCGCTTGGTTCCCTGCTTCCGGGTTCTGGCTTCTGGTTCCTGGCTCCGGGTGAAGCCGACCGGCAGGGGCGAAAATAAAGATGCCCTTTTCTCCGGGGCGAACAAATCTCCCCAGTTCGTTCCAGCTGCGGATACCTTCGATATGCGTGGCCGTGGGACGCTGCGCCGCAATCAAAAGGACATTGCGCGCGCTGTAAGTGGGAAATCGCGCCATCACTGCCAGATGAGAGGCGAGAGCCTCGCTGCGGCCCGATTCGATGGATTTAGCCAAGTCGTTGACGTAGGCGCGGCCGAGCGCCCAACCGTCGTGGTTCCTGCCTTCTCTGCTAACTAACATTTTTTTTGCTCCTGTCCGCCGTCACCGGCTGTTTTGTTCTTCACTTCACGCGCGAGCGGAACAAAACAGACAAGGGGAGGCGGGCAGGAAAGAACGAGTCCTCCGAAGGGCGGCAGGGCGCACGGCTTCAAGCGCGGTGCGTGACAAAATGCTTTTGGGTTTCAAGTTTTGGCGCGGCACCGGCGCGGCTCGCGTGACCGTCCGGGCCTCGATTTATGAGGCGCACGCCCGAAGGAGGACGAAAGTGGAAAAACGGCGCGGAGCCTACCTATGGGGTTAGAGAAGGATTGGTTTACAGAGTCTTGAAACCGGAATGTGGGGTAAAGTCGAGTTATTTGAAGTCAGGCTGTTCCCTTGTTACTTTTTGAGCCTCTTCTCTAAATTTGACGAACAAATTTCTGGCTGAGACGCGCACGTCTGTTTTCAAACCAAGGTGGGATTCATCATTGAAAGGCAACAGGGCAATATCATCGCCCTGGAAAACACCCACAAAGACAATCTCCCCACCGTCTTCGATAGCGAATGTATCTGCAGGTTTGTGAACAGTGCTTAGCACGCTGGCAGCTTTGAGTATCCCGGCAATCATCTTCGGGCTATTCTCCAGCGTGTCTAGACGCCAATGTCCATCTGATCCTTGGGTAATTTTCATTGAAGTGACTATGTTGCCGTCGATCGTCACCGGGTAGATGAAATGCAGCCCATACAAAAAATCCTTGGGATTCTCATCCGGAGTGTAGTGGGACAGAAGCTCCACATGCAGGAAATAAACGGGAAACGGGCTGCCGAGAGCAGCATGTTTTAAATCCTGCGCACTCTTTACGCTGTAGTCGGCCACGGATTTGGGATCGGATGCAGCGAGTTGCTGAAGGGTCTTTAATCTTTGCTTGGCTACCTGATCTGCCTGTGAGTGATCATATGTAGCAGCGGCAGTGAGACTGGGCGCGCAAAAAAGGAGAATCGCTGGCAACAGGAAGGGCAAGAATTTCGTCATGGCATCTTGTTTACTTCGTAGTAGGTTTCGATCAAGCGGAAAGGAACTGGGTCTTGGAACTTGTCGTAAGTAATTTTGGTTTTTGAGTCGAGGCCTGGGTCGTAAATCATCAATAAATCGCCGACATACCCATAAATAATCATGTCGTGGTTGGTGGGATGCAAAAATCGTTTGAAATCCTTGAATGGAGATACATTGTCGCTTCGTCTGAAGCCGACCAGGTGATGTTTACATGAAATTTGCTGCTGAATCTCTTGCAATGTCAGAAGAGAGCCGTAGAGGGGCAGAACGCCAGCTGTGCGAACCTGAAATTTCAATCGTGCTAGGCTGCTCGGAACGTAGTCCCCCGCATTACAACCGGAAAATTGCAGGTTGAGGTCTATTTTAGGATCTATATAAGGGTCGCCGCCGTGAGGGACACAACAATAAGACAGGCTCCCGTTGGCTTTCTTGCTCGCCTGCTCGCACTGGTCGTGGTGCTCACGTGCAGCCGAGTTCTCCATCAACATCTCGGACACAGCAGCCCAGCACCAGACAGACTGCTTCTGAGGATAGAAGTTCGTAATTGGGACTTCGCC
>DATDGH010000379.1:0-3329 GCA_036522215.1 Candidatus Angelobacter sp.
CGCCGATCTTTCCGCATCGGCGCGCATCAAATTCTTTGACGTGAATACGGCGCGCGAGCAACGAACGCCCGAAGGGTTTGACCGGGCCATTCAGTTGCTACAACAGATTCTCGAACAACACCCCAGTCATGCTGTTACCAAGGCGCGCCTTGCGGAAGTCTACGTCCTCCGTAATCTGCATGCAGTGGTTCCGGCTCAGCCGGATTTCGCGTTGGCGTATGCACTTGCCCAGGACGCCCTCTGCGCATTTCCTCGGCTTTGGGAGGCACATATCGCTCTGGGTGCAATCTATGCTTGTCGAGATTGGAACTGGCGGAAGGCTGACAAGTGCTTTAAGGCAGCGTTGGAGATCGCGCCGGCAAAGACAAAACTTCAGCCTTCGTATTTGATGTTCTTGGTGGCTCAGAACCGGGTTTCAGAGAGCATCGAGCACCTCGAACATGTATTGGGTGATTTCGATGACTTGAGCCTTCTGATCCGGAGAAATCTTGGTCTATGCCTTATGCTGGCCGGTGACTATACAAAGGCGCGGAGCCACCTGGAAGCCGTCATTCAGTCCACGCCCTCTCATCACTTGTCGCATTTCTTCTTAGGGACTGTCTACAATGCCGTCGGAGAACATGACAAGGCCCTGACACAGATGGAGCATGGGCTAAAGCATCCTGGCAGTGAATATATGTTGCTGGGCAGCTATGTATTTACTCTTGCGAAGTGTGGGCAGCGACGCAAAGCCCTGCAAAACTTTCAGGAGATGAAACGACGATCTCACTACAGTTCAATTCACTTGGCGATAGCCTCTGTAGGGCTTGAGCAATACGAGCATGCGTTGGACTGGATCAAGAAAGCATGCGAAGATCGTGAATTCCAGGTGCTTATCTTGCCGCACTGGCCTGTATTTAAGCCACTTCACAGTTTTCCACGATTTCAGGCAACCTTGCGCAACATGAACTTGTCACCGTCTCATTGATCTTCCTAAGTCGAGGCATTCACTTCCCCGCAGAGGTTAATTCTTTTTGTAACCCATAGAACTTGCTAAGAAATTAGCTGCTGCGATAAAACTCTTCTTACTCCCCTTTTAGCAGCTTTCATCCTTAGACGTTGTCTCGCGCAGCATATCCATGCGCCAGAAGGAAAGAAAAGATGCGCCAACAACCGTTAACTCTCCTGACTCTGGTCATTTTCAGTGCGTTGTTCGTGGCACCTACCACAGCACAGAATCCTTTGGACATCCTCAAAGAGAAAGGCAAAGAGAAGGCGTTTGAAAAAGCAGCCTCTACGCTGCTGAACGATCAACTCCCGGTTAAGCTCGACGCAAAGACCACTTTCCCCACCGTTAACGCACCTCCCGGCGGCCCGTTTGCTCCGCAGCCCATGACCGCGACTTCCGCAACTCTCGACAAACGACTCCCCCCCGGCGACTACACGGTTAAGTTGATGGCCTATTGCACCGAATACTCCGTCCATCGCCCCGGACGCGGTGTAGCCTACAAGTTGGCGCCGTTGCAGGGCAAAGCATCCGGAGCCGTGGCGAACCTCCTGTGGCGCGGCACCTTAGCTGGTGTACCGCCCCAGCAATTGCAGAACGTAGCATGGGGAATCCAGTCCGGCCTGACCTATGCTCGCCTGCCCAAACCATTTCAGGCTATGATCGACAGGCTCATTCCCGATTACAAGTACCAATTGTACGGCGACTTTGTACAACAGATTGAGGACACCTACAGCACTTATGCGAATCAAGCCAAGCTGCCACCGCTCGACGCCCTGCTGGCCAAAATGGGAAAGCCGGGCGAACTGACGCTCGCTGCAAAACGGCAGCGCGAAATACTGCTTGCCCAAAACACCAGCGACGAGGTCAAACAGCAGACGCTTTTCGCCGGACAGGAGAGTGGCGTGTACACGCCCGTGAATGCCCAGGAAGGCCCTTGGACCGTTCGTATTCCCGGCGTCGCCTACATGCGCTACAAGATTGAAGGAGGCAACCTCCAGGACAACAACATCCTGGAAGTTCGTATCATGGCGTCCGCTGCCAAAGGGACAAAGCTGGACGCAGAAGGTCGTCTCATAGCGGCCAGCTTCGATCCGCAGAACAGCGCTTTCACTTCCAACCCCGACACCAGCCTGCTTTCCTTGCTGGGTGCCAAGCCGACCAATCAAGGCATCGACGCCTCCGGCGTTATCGGCTACCCCGTGGGCCAGGGCGCGCAGGATCTGATCCCAGTAATAGCTGTCGGGTCACAGCCCCCGAAAGTCCAATTGGAGATTTACGATACTGCTGACACAACGGACGACATTGTTCTTCTTCATCACACCATTGAAGCAGAAGCACGACTTCTCAGCTCAGAACAAAACGATATCAACATCACGATCACCAGTTCAGGCATCGCACAGGATTCTGGGCAAGTATCTCTATCGCCCTCCACGCTGACCTTGCCAAGAGACGGCAAACCAGTTAGGTTCACTATAAAAGGTGAAAAGGGCAGCTCCTCAATCGGCGATGTTGAAATAGATGCGATGAGTTCCGGCAAAGTGCTGGGAGTTGGACACGTTACAGTTTGTTTTTTCGTACATCCTACAATGACAATCACCCCCGTTAACCCTTATATAAAAAGCGAGACTACAGACACAATTGGACTCGAACCAGAACCCATGCCCGCAGTTACACTCGAAGCTCATGCGGACCTTATGCCAAACGCCCTAAAGCCTGCCGGTCCTCTAACGACCCTCTATTTTGGCATTGTGCAAAACGTCGAATCGCAAACGACAACATACTACTATGGCAATCCTCGAATCGACGGTCCAGCAATAGCCACACAGGTAAACGTCCCTGCTTCGTTCACGCTAAAAGAAACCTCGCGGGGTGGCTGGAACGACACCACTATGGATATGAGCCCATTATATGATCAACCTCAGAAGGCTAATACAATTGATGATCATTCGCTTCAACCTTGTTGCATTGCTTCGGCGGCGACGAGTAGGGACTCCCCGCATGAAGCGATCAAAAAACTTAACACGCCGGGAAGAGCGTCATTTAAAGATAGTAATGGAAAGGCAGTGGTTGTGATTTACACGGCCAGCGGGCTTTCAATCAAATGGAATTTTAGGGACTGGGCTGTGCTGTACGATAAGCCGACTGGGAAGGTGGTTCAGGTGTTGTGCAGCAGTTCGTGGTCGATAGATGCGTCAACACTGAGAACCGGCTCGAAGGCAGTTGTGCAAAACTCCAATACCGAAGACGGCCCTCAGCCAATATATTCGAGTAAAGCACAATCGAGCGCGCCGATTAAACATCGGGAACCTGACAAACACACGATAATGCTACCACGATGATA
>DATDGH010000380.1:0-4388 GCA_036522215.1 Candidatus Angelobacter sp.
GTTTGATCGAACGCGCAAAACAGATGGGATTGCAGATGAAACAACTGCTCGCGGACATGCAGTCTCGCCATTCCAGTGTTGGAGCAGTACGTTCCATCGGGCTCTTCGGCATGGTGGAACTGGTTCGCAATCGTAGGACACTGGAGCCCATGGCGCCTTTCAATGGTTCTTCAGAGGAGATGGTGGCGCTCCATCGTTTTTTCCGTGAAGAAGGATTGTATACATTTGTCCGCTGGAACAGCTTTTACACCAACCCGCCTCTTTGCATAACTGAAGCTCAATTGCGTGAGGCTTTCGCCATCATTGATGGTGGTTTGAGTATTACCGACAAGGCAGTCAAGGACTGACCTGAGCCGAAAACTGGCGGCGGTTGGACTAGAGTCAGTTCGTTTTTCAGGGATCTCGTCTGGTGCTTCTGAACATAAAGTAGCCTTCAGGCAGGTTTAAAGTTACCTTTCAGGGTCGAGGTAACCTGGGGAGCCTTCGACTTGGGCGGCAGGCGCCAAGGACGCAAAGGACCCGCACAGCCAAGGATGGGTAAAACCAGCAGAGTTAACTACCCGGTAAACATTTTGCAAAAATGAAGGCAAAGGCTGTAAGGCTGCGGATCTCGTTGATTTATTAGAGAGTTCCCGTCGCGAAAGTCCTTTAAAAGGCCTTTTTACCTTGTGCCCTTTATGGGGTAAAGGGCGGCAACCAGCCGACTTTTCCTCTGACTGCAATGGATTTCGCGTGGGGCACACTTTTCCCTCGGCGCTCGCTGGGCCAGCGCCGAATACACTTTTCCCAAGCAGCAGATCCTTCGCTACCGCTCAGGATTTCGCCTGCGGGCTCCCGCTCTGCTCACGCCCGCAAGACGTCTCAAGTTGTCAAAGATCGTTACGGGAACCACAAAGTCCCGCTCGCCCGAGGGCGATTTATTACTACACTTCCAGAATGGCATGGGGCAGACAGGGAGTCAATAAAGTGCTGTCTTAATACTGTCACACGAGTACTTTTTACATAGTAAGGGGGCGCAGGCAGTTTTGGTGTAGTCCTTTTGAGGCGCTCCGCTCCAATCCGCTGGCGCTACGCGCAGGCCTGCGGCAGCAGGGGAATGAAGTGCCGAACCTCCGGTGCTGGGGAAGGGATGCTTGTTTTCCTTTTATCCCAGCCTTTGGAGCAAAGGCTCCTGTTTCAGGCTGGGCTAACCTCTTTCACGCCTACGGCGTTTTCCCGGCACTGCTATGCCCCCAGTATTTGGCAATTAGTCATTGGCAATTGGCACAAGCGAAAAATAGTTCGAAAGAAACTGCAAAAACCCGCGATGCCAGGGGCGCGCTTTCCCGCGTCTATCTGCACCCCACTGAGCAAAAACGGCGCGTCGGGGACCCCGGTTTAGGCCCGTAGCTCGCAAAGCGAGTTGCTAGACGCTGATGCGGCGCGATTGCGTGCCGACGGCGCGCAATTGCTTGAGGCGGCGGCGCCACACATGCATTTGTGATTTTCGGCGTTGTTAGTTCTCCTGCAGCTGTTGCCCGCTTGTTACCGCTTAAATCAAGCAACTGGACACGATGGACGGGATGGACGGAATGGACGGAATGGACGGGATGGACAGAATGGACGGGATGGACGGGATGGATGGGATGGATGTGGTGGCGGCGGTTGGACTCGAACCAACGACCTACGGATTATGAGACCGTCGCTCTAACCACCTGAGCTACACCGCCACGTCTTTCAACTACTTACATCCATTTTAACATTGCGAATTTCCTGCACTGTCCCAATGCATTCCCAACCCTCCTTAAGTTCCTCCGAGAACATTTAGGGAACTAGGCATAAGCCGCGTTTAGAAAAGAGAACGCCTTATTGAACCCGAGCCAATTCAAACGCGCGTATTCCTCGAAACGAAAGGTTGAAAGATCATGGCACGAAGTAAAGATGGGAAGCGTGTGCCCGTCACTGTTGAAGTCGCGCTTCCGGTAATTAAAGACAAAAAGGCGCCAGCAGTGCGCGTATACCTGTTTGACAGCACGCGTCGCCTGGTGGATTCATCTTCTGTAAAAGACAAAGTTACTTTTCAGATCGACCCCAGCCAACCCTACCAGGTCACCGTGGGACCAGACCTGCTTACGAAAGCAAAGGACCAACCCGCCAATCTGGCTGCGCGCCTGGCCAACTCAGGAGCGATCAGCAGCGGGATCTCTCCCCAAGGGCCGACCAAAACAGTCTCCCTTTCGCTGGCAGAGAACCTAGTGATGAGCTGGCTGTTTGACTGCATCAACATTCACGGCAGCGTGCGCAAGCTCATGAATCCGGGTGGTGATCCGCCGGCTTACGCGCCGATCTGCACCGGCACGGTCCAGATCTTCACTATTGACCTGGCGTGCAGCCTGGACAATCTGAGTGACGCTGCCCTGCTCACCATCAAGAACCAGGCCCTGGCGCGGATGCTGGATGTGGAAATTGCGGATCTGATCAATTTCGATCTGGCAGATGCGGTGGCCATATCAGTTCTGGCAGGCGGAATGTGGGCGCTGACCGGAAATGCGCTGCGGAGCTACATTGTCCACAACCGGGGCGCGCTGGCTCAGTTCATGTGCAACCTGATTCCCGAGTGGGCCATTTGCTACACGCAACTGCCGGACGCTCCCATACAACCCGATGGCACGTTCTCCCTGAATTATTGTTTTCTGTTCTGGGAGTTCCCGCCCGATGTCTACTTCGAGGTAGTGCAGACGATTGACGGCAGCGCCCGTGAAGTGGCCGATCCGGACATCATGTGCACAACCATGTGGGGCTACAACGGTTCCCAGGCTGCTGTGGTCACGGTTACTGATCCTTCTGCCATCGCCTGCCCGCCAGTGAAGACAGGCCCCGGATACCTTTACGTCTGGCCCACCGCAATTGGCAACGTCGATCTCAGGCAAATTGATGGCCTGGAGACCCTTGCCGGGACAGGCCTGATTCCCGGCGGACCGTTTGGCACGCCATGGGGTGGAACGCTTTCACTGCAAGTGCAGTTCGATCCCAATCTGCAGGCCAACAATATCCAGTACTATCGCTGGTCCTATCGGTTTGACGGCGATCTGAGTTTCACGCAGATCCACGCTTCGGTGACGCATCGCTGGATGGAGGTAACTCACGTGGGACCCGTGATCAACATTCATCTCCATCCGGTCACCCTGGGACCACAAATCGTAGGGGCACAGACTAACTTATTTTCCATTCCCGATCCATCCTTGCCATGGATTGATATCAATGACCCCGCGGACCGGCCCTTTGCTTATTTTGATAGCACAGCCGGGCAGACTCCCGGCCGCTTCGGCATGGTCACACTGAAGCTGGAGATGTTTGACGGCGCGGGCAATCCGGTGACTAGCGCCAACGCAGGCCATGGAGGGCCGTTCACGTTCATCCTGCCCGATCCAATGGGCGGGCCAAACGATTACACCAATGCGCCCGCGCCCAATATTGATGCGGACGGCAACCTGATTTTCAGGATACAGGTAGACAACCGGCCTACAGATGCCGAATTGCAAGCGGTCCTGGTCAACGGGCACCCGGCGGATGCCTGCGGGATCTCGCACTATGGTTCAACCAGCGATCCGGTAGCAATCCAGTATGTAGCCACGCAACCCGGCAACTTCCTCTGGTGGGGGCTGGGCATCACGCGCGGGATGGGGGCATCAGCGGGATCAACCAGTGGCGATCAGAATTCGGCCAATCCTGCCTTCTACAACACAACGGCGGGCGCATTGCTGGGTGGTTGTCCGAGCGCTGCCTTCGCTGTCAACCTGAACACTTATGCCAGAGCGATAGACGGTTATAGCCGCCAGTCACAGTACGACCGATCGGCCACAATCGCCTTCGCGCTGTTGAATCCTTAAATTTGCCTAAGGACGTTGGGGAGCCGGGGTGATGAGCCATCGCCGGCTCCTAATTTACGAAAACATTTTAGGGAAGTAACAATCCCCAGCGTTTTTAGAAGAAGAACGGGTTACGCGCCACGGCCCGTTCTACGGACGGAGTGTGCGGCTGTCCAGGTTGCTCGTCAGCCATAATCGCCGCACACTTTTGTATTTCTAAAGTGCCACGGACGTTGGGGAGCCGGGCGATGGCCAAAACATCGCCTGCTCCTGTTTGGGAGACCATGTTGAACGCACATGGTCTCCTTTTTTTCTCACCTACGGGCTTCAGATACAATCATTTGTTTTCAGAACGGCCTGGTATGCTGCGCTATTTCACTGCCGGAGAATCGCATGGGGAGGCCCTGGTTGCCGTCCTGTCGGGACTGCCGGCGGGCCTGGGTGTCGATCAGTCCTTTATTGACCGCGAGTTGTGGCGACGGCAGCAAGGATTTGGACGCGGTGGCCGGATGAAAATTGAGAAGGACACGGCCCACATCC
>DATDGH010000381.1:0-3932 GCA_036522215.1 Candidatus Angelobacter sp.
GATGGACAGCTCCATCCCCAAGACCTGGAGAAGCTGCTCTCGCCGCGGACGCGGATTGTGGCCTGCACGCTGGCGTCGAACGCAATCGGGTCCATCCTTGATATTGCCGAAGTCTCGAAACGCGCTCATGCCGCCGGAGCGGAAGTGTTTGTAGATGCCGTCCACTATGGCCCCCACGGTCCGATTGACGTCCAGGCATTCGATTGCGACTACCTGGTGTGCTCCGGCTATAAAATCTTTTCTCCTCACATGGGATTTCTCTGGGGCCGCCGGGAGACACTCAACGCTCTGCCCACCTTCCGTGAGGATTTCGTGCCCGATACCACGCCTGCCAAGCTGGAGATTGGCACTTACATCTATGAAAACGTGGCCGGCATGGACGCAGCAGTGCGCTATCTGGAAGATCTCGGACGGCGCATCAGTCCGGCTACAGGCTCGCGCCGAGCCGCATTGATCTCCGCTACCGAAGCCATTCGCAGCTACGAAGCACAGCTTTCGCGCGCCATGCTGGATGCGCTGGAAAATGCCAAGGCCACGGTATACGGCATCACAGCGAAAGACCGGATCGCGCAGCGGACGCCCACCTTGTGCTTTAATCTTCCCGGCGTTTCACCGGTCAAAGTCACGGAAGAGCTGGCGAAACAAAATATCGGCGTGCGCGATGGCCACATGTATTCGCCCCGGCTGATGAAACGCCTGGGGCTGACGCAGGAGAGCGGAGCAGTCCGGGCTTCGCTGGTGCACTACAACACGCTAGAAGAGGTAGACAGATTCGCGAGCGCGCTCTCACTCTTCAGGTGACCCAATGACCCGATTCGATGAACCGATTAGCGCGACACTGGACAATCTATGGTGACTGAAACTTCTCCTGCACAAACCGAGGGCCTTCACCGGGGGCTGGGACAGCGGCAGCTCACTATGATGGCCATTGGTGGGGCCATCGGTGTGGGTTTGTTTCTGGGAAGCAGTCTTGCGATTCGCCTTGCTGGCCCGGGCGTGATTCTTTCCTATCTTCTCGGAGCCGTAATCGCCCTCATCATGTCCTATGTGCTGGCGGAGATGGCGGTTGTCCATCCGGTGGCCGGCGCATTTGGCGTCTATGCCGAGAAGTACCTGAGTCCGTGGGCAGGTTTTGCGGTACGGATGACTTACGCCGTGGCCCAGATTCTGGCCATCGGCGCTGAGGCCACAGCCGGGGCCATCTACTTTCATTTCTGGTGGCCGAATGTTCCCCAATGGATCTGGGTGGTATTGGTTGCAGCCGTCCTGGTGGGAATCAATGCCATGCAGGTCAAGCACCTGGGCGAGTTCGAATATTGGTTCGCCATGATCAAAGTGACGGCCATTATTGGGTTCATCCTTGTGGGGCTGGGATTGATTTTTGGCGTGGGCTCCGGGAAGGCTGTTGGCTTTGCCAATTTGACCCAGCATGGAGGATTTCTTCCGGGAGGATGGAAGGGAGTATGGTTCTCGCTCACCATAACGCTTACCAGTTATATGAGCATCGAGGGCCTCGCGGTGACAGCGGGAGAGGCGCAGAATCCGGAAATCGCGATCCCGCATGCGATGCGAAACATTGTCTACAGGCTGATTTTGTTTTACGTGTTGGCGATTGCGATCATGGTGACCATGGTTCCCTGGAACCAGACCAGCAGTTCGAATGAGGTTACTGGCAGTCCGTTTGTCACGGCGTTTGCTGCGGCCCACATACCCTATGCAGCAACCATTATGAACTTTGTGGTGCTTACGGCTGCACTCTCGAGCTTGAATACCAATTTGTATCTCTCGACGCGAATGGTGTTTTCTCTGGGCCACGAAGGATATCTTCCTGGATGGATGGGAAAGGTGAGCAGCAACGGAGTACCGCATCCCGCGCTTCTGGTTTCTACGGGAGGAATTATCGCGGCCATTCTGCTGGCCCTTTTTGCTCCAACAGACGCGTTCTATAAATTGTACGGCGCTGCCGTTGCCGCCATGCTTTTCGTCTGGCTGGTGATTCTGACTACGCATCTGCGATTTCGCAAGGCAATCACCAAAGAACGGCTGTCGAGTCTGCCCATGCGGCTTCGGGCACATCCAGTTTTTACAGTTGTCGGCATTGCTTCGCTTCTGGGGATCTTATTTACTACTTTCCTGGTGGAAGGTTTGCGATGGTCGGTTCCGATCTTTTCCGCGTTCTTAGTACTAATTTCGTTGGGGTATATGTATAGGGACCGCTCGGCTGCTAACAACCCATGAATTGCCAAAATCGCCGGAATTGCCAAAATTGAAAAGCCAAAACGAAACTCCGCAACAGAACATTGCAGCGAGCAAACTGGGCGAGGAGACCTACTCCTCATTACACGGCCGATTTAAAGGCGATCTGCTGCGTCCTGGCGACACCGGATATGAAGCCGCGCGTGCTGTTTGGAATGGCATGACCGTTCGTTCGCCGCGCCTGATAGCACGCTGTGCGGACGTAAGCGACGTGCAAAGCGCGATCCACGCCGCCTGCGATACTGGAATTCTTACGGCCATCCGTTGTGGAGGTCACAGCCTTGCGGGTTTCAGCTCTTGCGATGGAATGGTGATGGACCTCTCGCGCATGCGCCAGGTCAGCGTTGATCCTGTGGCGCGCCGTGCACGGTTTGCAGGTGGCTGCCTGCTGGGATCAGTGGACGTGGAAACGCAGAAGGCAGGATTGGTTTTTCCCTCCGGCGTTGTCTCTCATACCGGCGCTTCCGGACTGATTTTGGGTGGTGGCACGGGATGGCTCACGCGGGCCTTTGGACTCTCCTGCGATAACGTTGAGCAGTTCACACTTGTAACTGCGGATAGCTCCATCGTGCACGCCAATGCAAAAGAAAATCCGGATTTGTTCTGGGCCTTGCGTGGCGGGGGCGGCAACTTCGGAGTGGTGACGGAGTTCGAAGTGCGATTGCATCCACTCACCTCTCTGGTGCTGGCTGAAGGATTAACTGCTGAGATGAACAGTCGTTCCCTGCTGGAACGCTGGCGGGAGTTGATGGCAGAGGCGCCCTTCGAGTTGAAGTGGAACATCAACCTGCGTCTTGCTCCCACCACAGCTAAAGTTCCAAAAGACCTTCGCGGGCAGCCAGTGGCCAGCAGCTCGTTGATCTGGACTGGCGATCCTGATGTCGGACGCCCCTGCCTGCAGCGGGCTCTATCGCTCTGCCATCAGGAAACAGTGACCAGCAAGATTGTGTCATTCATTGACCTGCAAACCATGGCCGATTCTGATTTTCCGCATGGCCGGCGCTATTACACAAAATCCGGATATTTCAAATCCCTGGAGGACAGCAGTATTGGTCTCCTGCTGGATACGGTTGCCACCATCCCTTCGCCGGAAACGATGATTGAGCTTGCTTATCTCGGCGGCGCAGCGGGCCAGGTAGGAGCAAGAGAAACTGCTTTCGGTGATCGCAGCGCTCCCTTCGTCCTGACGCTGCTGGCAAACTGGTCAGAACCATCGCAGGACGCGAGACATATTTCCTGGGTGCGCAGCGTGTTCACCAAGCTTCGCCCGGCAATGAAACCGGGCGTCTACGTGAATTTTATGAGCGCCGATGAACAGGACCGGGTGCCGGAGGCTTACCACGAACGATGGGACCGGATGGTGGCGGTTAAGTCGCACTACGATCCTGGGAACTTTTTTCGGCTGAACCACAATATCGTACCGCAACAGCTTAGAGCAGAACCTTACCGGTGATTACACGGATCACACTGATCTTCACTGATGAAACTGAGAAGGCAAGAAGGCAGGTTAAGGTCCCGCGGGAATTATTGATAAAATCATGATTTCCACCGATGGTGACTCTCACAGACATTCAGCAGGCACAATCTCTTCTTCGCAAATTTGCCGTCAGAACGCCGCTGCTGGCGTGCAAGCTGGCTGATGGCAGACAGATTTTTATCAAGCCGGAGAACCTCCA
>DATDGH010000382.1:0-3298 GCA_036522215.1 Candidatus Angelobacter sp.
AAGCTCGCGAATCCGAACCGCATTGTGGTGGATATTCCCAATTCTGTTCTTGATGGCCACGCCCGCCAGCTTGCGGTGAACAGCGGTGATGTAAAGACCATTCGTGCTGCGCGTTTTCAAAGCGCTCCGCCGACCACCAGGATCGTGGTTGACGTTGCTGCCATGCATGACTTCGAACTGGTTCCAGCGGGAAACAAGCTGCTCCTGAAGCTTAAGAATCCGGATGTGGCTGCGCAACCAGTTTCGGCGCCCCACCCGGTGGTTGCCCAACAGACTGCGGCAGCTCCGAAGCAACTTGAGAGCAAGCCGGCAACGATCCAGACGGTAGCTGCGGTGCAGCCGGTCAGTCTGAAACCCGCGCCTGCCGACATGAGCGTAGTTAAAGCTCCCGCTGCGGATAAAGCGCCAGCCGAGGCGACCACAAACAAATCAGCCCAGGCACGCAGTGACCGGGCGGCGGCTTATTTTGCCAGTCCAGAGCCTGCACTGCTGGTTGGCGACAAAAAACCCAGCGCCCACATGGCTGCGGAACCAGCCGTTGTCAATGCCGCGTTACAGCAACAGGAGCAGCAACCGAAACAGCCGGCGACAACGTCCAATACTGCCCCGACGAGTTGTACCAGCGGTCGTTACGCTGGCGCCCCTCTCAATCTGGACTTGAAGGATTTGGACATCAAGGACTTCTTCCGCCTGATTCATGAGATCAGCGGTCTGAATGTGGTGCTCGATCCCAGCGTGAAGGGCATCGTCACCATTGATGTAACCGACATTCCCTGGGACCAGGCGCTGGCAATCGTGTTGAGAAACAATGGACTGGAATGCGAGTTGGAAGGCAACGTCCTGCGCATCGCGACTCTGGAGACGCTGCGAGCGGAGGCAGACGCGAGGCGCTTGCAGCAGGAAGCGCAGGCCCTGGCGGTCCCAAGGCAGAGCTACACACGTTATCTGAGTTATGCCCACTCCAAGGACGTGGTTCCAATCATCAAGAAGTTTCTGTCGACTCGTGGTGATGCAGTGGCCGACGATCGCAGCAATGCCATCATCATCGAGGACATCCCGTCCACGCTGCCGAAGGTGGATGATCTCTTAACCAAGCTGGACCGCAAGACTCCGGAAGTGGAAATCGAGGCGCGTGTGGTGGCTGCGCAAAGGAACTTTGCGCGCGACATCGGCACCCAGATCGGTTTTGGCTGGGGTAACGGAGCCACCTCAGCCGCCGGTGGTGGAACGAGTGTTCCCAGTCCCATCCAGGTAACGCCGCCCGGAGGCCCTCCGGGGTTTATTACCGTGCCGAATCAAGTGGCGCAGATTCCCTTGTTCACGAACCTGCCGGCGACGGCTCCCACGAGCGGCTTATCTTTTACCAACTTCACCAATCTCTATCGTCTTGACTTTGTCTTGACCATGGCAGAAACGCGAGGCCTGGTAAAGATTCTGTCGCGACCGCGGATCACCACCCAGAACAATATCCAGTCTTCGATCAAACAGGGCAGCAGAATTCCGGTGGTAACCCAGGCACAATTGGGCGGCCCGCCCACGGTCACTTACGTGGACGCATTTCTGCGCCTGACGGTCACACCGCAGATCACCTCTGACAATACGATCTTCCTGCAACTGGACGTGGAAAACACGACGCCTGACTTCTCTCGTGTCACCGGCGCGCAGTTGAATCCCACGCTCAATACGCAGCAAGCCACCACTCAGGTCCTGGTCAACGATGGCCAGACAGTAGTGCTGGGCGGCGTAATTCAGACGCAGAACAGCCTGGCGATCGGCCAGGTTCCACTGCTGGGCAGCATCCCGTTGCTGGGAAATCTGTTTAAGCACACGGCGATCAACACCTCAACTGCAGAACTCATCTTCTTTATCACTCCCAAGATCATTCAGACTTAGGCCTGAATCTTCCTCCGCCCCCGGTGAATTTCCGGGGGCTTTTTTTTGGGACCTATCACTCTGGGAAATTGTTGGCCAGGATGGCAGCTCAACGTTTTCCGTGGGGCTGACATTTCGCTTGCAATTCGTTTTATTCGATTAAAGGCGATTGAGAAGGGCGGCCTCTTCGACGCTGGCCAGGCCGGTCAACTGGAAAATCAAGTGATTGTAGGTCATTTTGTCATAATACTGTTGCGCGAGCAGGAGCATATCTTTGGCCATATGGCGGTACCCGGGAATCAGGGCATGACCAAGAACCTGAAAGCGATTCACGAGCGCAGGCTCGTAGGCAGGCCGAACGGTGCGGCAAGCCTCAATGAGCAGCAATTTCAGCACGCATACTGCCGCTATGAGGTGAACCGTAGCAGCGCGATCCATGATGCGGAAGTGCAGATCCTCCGGGTTGACTGAATCGGGATCGGCGGAAGCTGCCATCTGGATGCGAAACCTTGCTACTTCCTGAAAAAGAGCAGCGTTCGAGATCACCAGATACAACCATTTGCGGGTCTCGCGCAGCCGCTTCGCCACGGCCGCGCGGCGTTGCCGAGGCGTGAGCTCCCAGGCATGCTTGAAGTAGAAATCAGTTCCATTGCCGATCAACATTTCCAATTCATTGATTCGTATTTCGCGCACTTCGTTGGGTATATCAATCTGATCGAGACTGCGGGCGGCATGGGAGAAGAATTGCAGTCTCTTTGCCAGCCAGAGGGCAGCCAGCAGAATCGCTGCCAGGAGCAGCGGAACCACGGATATCCAGAGTGGACTCATGCCTTTCTCCCCAAAAGGCGCTCCAAGAACCTACTATACTCGTCTAATTTTGTTAAATCGTCAACTGTCAATTCCCGAGTTGGGACGAGAGCCCGTTCTGGTCTGCCCAACTCGAAAGCCCATGTTAATTCGGCCAATAAATAACCGATGGGCGCAAGCCAGCCGTACACCAACGGGAACCTCTTTCCGTAGATAGATCTTATGAGAGAGCCACAAATTGAGAGAGCCACATAAATGGTGAAGCCTGAAATAATACCTGATTCCAGACGATATTCCTTAATCCTGAGAAGCGCAGTTAAGGCGAAGTAAAGAATGGCGACAATGCCGAGAGCAAAGTTGATCGCGACTCCCAGGTCAATGATGATTTTTCCGCCGCGCACAGTAACATTGAGAGGAGGGAAGACCAATGCCTTGAAAAGAGCATAGAGGAGTCCCACGCCAATGCAACACCAGATGAATACTACGAACCAGCGCAGCCGCGTGTAAGTTCGGAACACGTTCATAAAACTCTCGCTGAACGCTAGAACCATCAAGCTCACGTCACCGATTTCTGTCCACCAAAAGACTGAATAATATAATTCTGTGTTGCCAGACACGC
>DATDGH010000383.1:0-6346 GCA_036522215.1 Candidatus Angelobacter sp.
GATGAATACATCGCGGAACACGCGCCGGGGGACGTGGTGACCGGACGGGTGACTGAACTTTCTGGGAGTAATGCGAGAGTTGAATTGGGCGAGGGCATTCATGCCGCCTGCCGGATCACGGCCGAGAAATCGGCGGAAGAAACGGCCAAAGGTGAATCCAAAGCAGATATTTCTTCTTTGAGTTCCATGCTCAAAGCGCGATGGAAAACTGGGGCTGCGCCAAGCGGCGGCGCCAAACGCCAACCTCTGGCTGTGGGACAGATTCTCACTTTCCGCATTGCCGGCCTGGACCCGGCGGCAAAGAAGATTGAGTTGGAACTTGCCTAATAGGCTTACTGATTTAAAAACCAATAGCGACGCTGGATTTCGCTGATCCGCCGGCACGGACATTTTCGATCTGGCAAGGCGGTTCCGTGACACCGACAATGCGGACGAAGTGAAACAACTCGCCGAGGAACTTGGCCGGCTGATTCTTGGTGAGTAATGAACAGCTCAACAGCCTAAGCCAATCATTCATGAATGCCGGAACTGCCTGACATTGTGGTTTACCTGGAAGCGCTGGAGCAGCGCATTCGCGGTCACGTCCTTCAGCGAACGGTAGTCGGCGGACCTTTTCTGTTGCGCACTGCGCAGCCTTCCATAGAATCCATTCACGGCCACGCCGTCACGGCGTTGCGACGCCTGGGGAAGAGAATTGCGATCGGCTTCGACAACGACATCTGGCTGGTCTTCCATCTGATGATCGCCGGCCGCCTGCACTGGAAGCAGCGCTGGACAATGCCCGACGGAAGGCGGGTCCTTGCCGCATTTGAATTCGATTCCGGCACCCTAACGCTGACCGAAGCTGGCACCAGAAAGCGCGCATCGCTTCACCTGGTAAAAGGAGAGGCTGAATTGGCCAAACTCGATCCCGGAGGGATTGACGTGTTCTCGGCGACGCCGGAGGAGTTCCGCAGCGTTCTGACCTCAGCAAATCACACGCTGAAGCGATCACTGACTGATCCACGACTGTTCAGCGGAATTGGCAATGCGTACTCGGATGAAATTCTGTTTCAGGCCCAGCTCTCGCCGGTAATGCTCACGCAGCGCATGAATGATGAGGAGATCGGTCGTTTATTCGCCGCAACCCGCAACACGCTGAAAGAGTGGACGCAGAATCTTCGCGGGCAGGCGGGAAAACAATTTCCAGAAAAAGTTACAGCATTTCATGAAGAGATGGCTGTACATGGCAGATATGGAAAGCTATGTCCACGTTGTGGAACAAAGATCCAGCGTATTCGCTATGCCTCCAACGAAACCAATTATTGTGCGCATTGCCAGACTGGAGGAAAGCTGCTGGCTGACAGGTCTTTGAGCCGCCTGCTGCGTCAGGACTGGCCGCGCACGCTGGAAGAACTGGAAGAGCAGCGGCGAGCTTAATCAGCTGTGATATTTTTGCCGGCGCTCCACAGTTCCGATGAGCGGAATCTCTTTCAGGCTCTTCAGATCCGGAGCAAAAGCGAATTCACCCTGGTTGCAGAGCCGGTCGATGAGTTTCTGCTGGCGTGGGCTGAGCACCGGCTCCGGTAGCGTCTGGAAATGACGGAACATCCAGACAAGATAGAGTCGCTCACGCGACGACGAAGGTTTGATGTAACGAGGTCCGAGTGGGGTCAGGACCCTGAGCACTCGACCGGAAAGTCTTTCGGTCCACATACCTGCATGCCTCTTCCTGCTCGGATCGCGGGTCAGGCGCGGCCCGAGGCTGTACGCACAACTCTCGATGCAAAGATCAAAAACAAAAATGATCTGGGTAAAGTTTTGTTTGCAAGGGCCTGATTTACTTGGGGTTCTGAGGTCGCCAAAATTAACAGAGCCGGATGAGGCTGTCAAGCACTTTGTGGAAAAAGTGGAGTTTATTGGCGTGATGCCGTCACTCCGGCCAGGCTTCCGCCCAGCTTCTTGAAGCGTTCGAATCCTAAGCGTGTGTTCTCGGCGAGTTCGGCAAAGAGCTTTTCATCCCGCTGGGAAAAATTGAAACACGCTTTGCCTTGTTGGCAACGATTCAACTGCGGGGACACTTTTTTTGCTGATGCTGGTTCGCTTCGGTTGCGCCATCCTAAGATTTGACCATCAGTGAGCTGCGGTAACGGCCTTGCGAATCGCGGCGTCCACAGCCTTATCATCAAACTGGACTTGACCGTTGCTGAAGGCAAGGCCCAGCTTTGTCCACAGTTTGTCCAGGTCCACGCTGACAGGTTTGTCGCTCATTTGGCGGTAAAGCTCCTGCAGGACTTGGGTGCCGGTGGCCTGATCGCCGATAGAAAATGCCTTAGTGATTTCCCAATCCTGTGTGATGGTGCCGCCACGATTCAGTATGCCCCGCAGAGCATCCTCCAGGCCCTTCTTGTTGTGTGTACGTTCGCGAATCTGGACATCGGCCAGCAGGCAAAATAGTGCTCCGCCCCAATAGGTTCTCCCCCAGGTGTGAGTATTGTCCAGGCCTTCATCCCCGGGTTCCGGTTCGCCTTTTGGCATATCACGGATGAACTCTCGCCATAATTCGTTCACGGAAAGCTGGCCCACCTGGGCGCGGGCGACGGGCTCCACATAAGTTGCGATCCCTTCCTCAATCCAGTGATGTTCATCCGCCATGTTGGGGAATGCCAGGTGAGTCATCTCGTGGGTCAGCGTCCAGTCAGTCTTGAGGTCCTCAACCGGTGTTTCTTTGCCTACACTGATCAGGATCAACCCCCCGCCCCTGGGATAAGTAACCCCGTGACGAATGCCTGAACCGCTTCCTGCACGAATATGCAGAGTCAGATTTTCAACGGGGAAGTGACCGTAGTATCTGGAAACGGCATTGGCAGCGGCCTTCACCCATGCCAGTAGATCCTGGGAGGAGGCGTTCATCTGCTCGTCAGGCAGCGTGATACTGATTTGGGCGCCGGCAATCCGCAAGGTTGTGTATTGCTCTGCGGCTGGTCTGGCAGGACCTGATTGAACAGATATCAATAAGAGAAAGATAAGGAAGATTGGCCGCAAGAACATGCGAGCAATTCGAAATGCTCTCAGGCGGTCGAGGCTGCCCCTGATTTTTCCCTCTTTGTTCGGTACCACTTAATGATTGTATCGATAGAAAAGAATCCCGGTCCAAAAATCAGTACCAGCAGGGAAACCAGCAGGAATGGAAAGGGATCTGCGGCGAAAAATTTTCCTGAGTCGGAAAAGAATGAAGTCCAGGCGTCCCGGTCGGCAGTGATGTAGGCAACGATCATGTTGATCAGCAGCGGTATAGAGATGATTCGCGAGCCCAGTCCCAGGATGAGAAGGATGCCGCCCACGGTTTCAAGCCCGGCATTGAAATGAGCGTTCAGCGAGGGCGCGGGAATCCCCAGATCGGTAAAGTAACTGACAACCTTATCTATGTTCCTGATTTTTCCTACGCCGCTCTCAAGTAGAAGCCATCCCCAATATACGCGGATGGCCAACAGGAACGGAGATTGCAAGGCATTGACTGCCTTCAGGAAATAACCATAGAGACGATCAACAACTTGCAGCAATGACTTCATCTTGTCATCAGCTCTCTTGCGACTTGCAGAACCATCCCAGAGACGCCCAATTGGCAAACCAGCCACGGAGATTTTCGGTGACATCCTTTACTTTCTCATTACTCCAATTGACTGAGGCCTCAATTGCCTCAGACAATGGTTTGCCCTGTTGCAAGGCCTGCAACAAAGCAAAGCCCTCCGGCTCCAGCCGCTTGAAATAGACAATCATCTCTTGCCGGTGAACGGCCAGATAGATCTTTTTTCGCCGCGGCATCTTGTGGCGTTTCATGCGAGTGTGGGCGTGTTCAAGGACGACATTACTCGCAATGTCACTTTCCGGCTCTTCTTGTGCGCGAATGTTTAGCAGCAGGTCATCGACCGGGTATGCCAAGTCCAGCAGCCTGAGGTAAGGCTGCAAGCGAAACGAAGGATTCTCTCCCAGGTTGCGCAGATCCTCTTCCGTCAACTTGGGAAACTCGGCGCTGTCATAGACGTCAATATCCGCCCATTCCAGCCGCACCATGTCCAAGGCAAGACGGTGGCGTCCGGGCGCAAACTGTGGATGAGCTCGCAGCCAGCCCTCCATCCGCGAGCCAAGGTTGCGCAGAGTAAAAGATTCTGACGGACACTCTTTCAAGTAGGCGCGGATGAGCTTATCGAAATTGCGCTGACCGATGATGGCGCGCAATCCGGGAAAATCCTCGGCCAGGGAAGAAAGAATGCGGAACCAGTAGACCCGGTTGTAAATCTCCAGACGCTCAAATGAGGTGAGCCTGTCATTGGGCTTGATGATGGCGTCGACGATCTCTTTGGTCGGCTTGCCGTCGAGCGCGCGCTTGCGCATGCCTTCAGCGGCGGTGAGCGGCTGCTGGATCACATTGAGCACGGCCCGCTGGAGCTGTTCCAGATCCATCAGACGCCAGCTTTCTCCGCTACATACGTGCCGGTCTTCGAGTATTGGTTGATGGCCCCGGTGTCGACTCCAATCAGGGACTTGGGTTGCAAGAACTTCTTCGCCTTCAAAGCCTCGTTGTGGACTTCATCGAAGGAGGGAATCAGGTCATCCCACTCGAGCAAGGTTGCCGTTGGACCTACCAGCTCAATGGCCTTGGCGTAGAGCTTCCAGACCGGATCGATGGGCGCGTGATCGTGCGTATCCAAAATGTATTTTTCGAACTTGGAGTGGCCCGCAACGTGAATCTGGGCGACGCGATCATAAGGGACGTTATTGAGATAGTCGAGAGGATTGAAGCTGTGATTTCGTGAGGAGACGTAGATATTGTTTACATCGAGCAGAATGCCACAATCGGCCTGCTCCGCCACCTCAGTCAGAAATTCCCATTCGGTCATTTCGGAGACGTGGAATTCAGCGTAGCTGCTCACGTTTTCCACCGCGATTGGGACTTCTACAAAGTCGCGCACCTCACGAATTTTCTGCGCCGTCTTTTTCGCCGCTTCGAAGGTATAGGGCATCGGCAGCAGATCGTGGGAGTAGCGTCCGTCCACGCTTCCCCAGCAGAGATGGTCCGTGAGCCAGGGTGTTTTGGTGCGCTTGACCAGGGTTTTCAGGCGCCGCAGGTGTTCGCGGTTCAGTGGCTCGGCCGAGCCAAAGTACATGGAGACCCCGTGCTGGACCACCCGATATCGTTCCAGGATCTGGTCGAGCACATAGAGTGGACGACCGCCATCCACCATGAAGTTTTCAGAGATGATTTCGAACCAGTCTACAACTGGCTTTTTTTCAAAAATATGCTGGTAGTGAGGAATCCGGAGCCCGATGCCGACACCATAGTCCGAATACCCATTAAAACGGTTTGCGGGCATAAAGAAAAGATATGTTACAAGAGAGAAAAACGGAGGACCAGGATCTTGATTTCACCGGCCCTCCTACGACCGGGAAACCCGAGTTATCCTTCTTTGGGCATCGGCTTACCGTCTGTACGGCATTCACCCTTGCCTTTACAGTCGTTCTTGCCTTTAGTGGTGCCGCAGCCGCCCTTGCCTTTACAGGAGTTCTGGCCCTTACAGGCGTGCTTGTCTTTCTTGCCCTTGGTGGCTTTCTTGCCGGAATCAGCAGCCTTGTCGCCGCCAGTGTTCTGACCCATCGCGCTTACTGTGGTGCCAGCAACAAATCCGGATAAGGCAGCTCCCATGAGCAGTGCTCGCATAGACTTCGTCATGTGTACAACTCCTTTCCTTGTCTTCTTTACGTTGTACGAGGGGTCTTTGGATTGGTCTCTCAAACAAGTAGCAGGCCACCAGAGACTCTTCGCAGGGAAAGCAGAACCACAACAGACTTACTCAACTGCTTACATTTTAACGGCTTACCGCTCCCATCCTCGCGTTGTAAACTTAGAACGCGCCGTTATGGGATTTTGGACGTGCGCAGAATACTAACACGAAATCGCAGGAAATTACCCGGAATATCCGTAAACCGGGCGTGCAAGCAGGTCCAGAGCCTAAGGAAACGGTGGGTTGGTGTACTACTAGCTTGGTCCTCATTCAGTTCGCAGAGCGTCGATGGGCGAGAGACGCGATGCCCTGCGAGCTGGCAGATAGGCGGCAAACACAGCGACACTCATTAAAACTGCCGGCGCGAGAATAAAGGTCATCGGGTCGCGCGGGCTAGTCTCGAACAGCAGACTCTTCAGCAGGCCGGAGAGGGCCAGCGCTCCGGCAATTCCGGCTATGGCGCCGGTGAACGCCAGTCGTACGCCGCCGGCAACTATCAACCGTTGAATGCGGCCAGGCTCGGCTCCCAAGGCCACGCGCACGCCGATCTCTCGCGTTCGCTGAGACACTGAATAGGCCAGCAC
>DATDGH010000384.1:0-4076 GCA_036522215.1 Candidatus Angelobacter sp.
TCGCGTGGCGGGGTGGTGGTGACCCGATGCACCGATGACCCGATTGCCAACACGACCAAAATGCCGGAAGCAGTTAGTGGCTTTTATGAACTACGCCCTCGGCGTAGCGACCCGGCCGAAGTCCGGGGCTGGCGGTTGGCTTCAGCCTGTTTTGAAACACGCTCTCGGCGCCATCAGTCGAGACCTTCGTTCACTGTCTACGGCCAGATTCCCCGTGACTCTGTGGCCTTCACCACCCGATCAATGGCCAGGATGTAGGCGCCGGTGCGCATGTCCACTTTATATTGCTTCGACGAGCTATGGACATCAGTGAACGCCCGCGCCATGATTTTTTCCAGCTTGCGATTGACCTCCTCAACATCCCAGAAAAGTTCCTGGAGGTCCTGCACCCATTCAAAATAGGAGACGGTCACTCCGCCGGCATTGGCCAGAATGTCGGGAATCACCAGGACATCATTGGCAAAGAGAATTCGGTCGGCGCCGGGAGTTGTGGGGCCATTTGCAGCCTCGGCGACGATGCGGGCCTTGATCTGATGAGCATTGGCCATGGTGATCTGGTTTTCGAGCGCAGCGGGAACCAGGACGTCGCATTCCAGCTCCAACACAGCAGTGCTGGAGATTGCCTTTGAGCCGGGAAATTTTGCCACCGAGCCGGTCTTAGTTTTGTGGGCGATCACTTTGGGAATATCCAGGCCTTTGGGGTTAAGGATGCCACCGTTGGAATCGCTAACGGCAATCACCTTCATCCCAAGATTGTGCAGCAGCTCAGCCGCGATGCTGCCGGCATTGCCGAAACCCTGGATCGCTGTAGTGGCCTTCTTGGGATTGATTTTTTTGGCCTCACAGGCATAGCGGATCACATGGATACACCCGCGTGCGGTAGCCTCGTGCCGTCCCAGCGAACCGCCCAGGAATGTCGGCTTGCCGGTTACCACGCCCGGGACACTATGGCCGTGGGTCATGCTGTAAGTATCCATGATCCAGGCCATCACCTGGGCATCAGTGTAGACGTCCGGCGCGGGAATATCGCGGTCTGGGCCAATGAAGTCTGAAATCTCATAGGCATAGCGCCGCGTAAGCCGCTCAAGTTCATTGCGGGAAAGATCTTTGGGATCGCAGATGATGCCACCCTTGGCGCCTCCGAAGGGAATGTTCACCGTGGCGCATTTCCAGGTCATCCAGGAAGCCAAAGCCTGGACCTCATCGAAAGTGACGTTGGGATGATAGCGAATGCCGCCCTTGCAGGGGCCGCGTGAATTATTGTGCTGCACGCGAAAACCTTCGAAAACCTTGACCGCGCCGTTGTCCATCTTGATGGGCAAATGCAGCGAGAGGGCCCGGCGGGGTGAGCGCAAAACTTCGCGCATACCGCTTTCAAGCTTAAGTTTTTCCGCAGCAGTTTCAAACTGCTGCATGGCAATACGAAATGGGTTTAAGTCTTCAGGGATGGTGGTAACAGATTTTGCTGTTGCCATAGCGGGAGATGCCTCCTAAATACTGCTGCAGGTGGTGGAAGTATACATCCCTGACGAAAGGCTTGGCTAACAGCCATTCACGCGCGAATCAGGGTGCCAACCGCTTCACCGGCCAGCGCGCGTGTTAGATTTCCGCGAACCAGGCCATTTACCAGACGGATCTTCCGGGCAAGCCGGGCGTGAATCATGAGTTGCAGAACGGAAGGTTCCAGAGGCAGGGCGGGCAGCTCGCGGCGAGTCAATTCTTCTACCGTGATCTCGGGAATGAACTGCGCCCCTGAATCCGTTTTGGGATCAGCCGTATAAAGACCATCAACGTCCTTAAGAAAAATCACGCTGCGAGCCCCAAAGACCTCTGCCAGCAGATACGAGCCGGCATCGCTTCCATGCGGCGGCAGCTTGCCCACAGCCGGCGGATGCTCCCACAGGGCATAAGGAGGAATTCCGTTGAAGACGGCCCCACGCGCGGCGGCCAGCATGGCGGGCAGCAATTGCACCACGAAAGGCGCTTCCAGGTAGACGAAGCCGTGTTTGGCCAGCAGGCAGGAAACCATGTAGGCATTCTGCGCAGAATCCTTGGCGCTCAATGTGGCTAGCGCCCCTGTGGGCAGGCCCAGGTCGAGGCCGACAGAAAGAATGTGGCGTGAGCGCACACCGCCGCCCACGCCAATGATCATCCGGTGCTTCGACTGGTTGGTGACAATCTCATCCAACAGCGGCATCAAAGCTGAGCGGCCACAATCCATAATGGAACGCCCACCGATCTGGATGACATTAACATCCGGAAGAATCGGGGCGACCTCCGACTCAGTGCGGGCGATCACTTGTTTATCCACCAGCGATTCCCGCATCAGGCTTGACTGCACGTGTTGCGAACTATTGGAACTCATTTGCATGCTCCGTTTCGATAAATGATTGTCCCCACAGGTTCGCCATTCAAGGCGGCGGTGAGCTGGCCGGGCTTCAATCCATTGACGAATTGAATTTCCCTCATGTTCCGGGCACGGGCCAGGAATTGGAGCACAGCCCGCTCCACGATCAGGTCTTGCAGATCGCGCTTCAGCAACTCTTCCACGCTGATGCGCGGAATGTACTCACTTTTTGGATCTTTCTTGGGATCGGCGGTATAAAGGCCGTCCTCATCTTTCACGAAGATCATTTTGCGCGCGCCAAAGACTTCAGCGATCAGGAAGCATCCGGTATCGGTGCGCTGCGGAGGAATGCGTCCCATTTCGGGATTTGGTTCCCACAGCTTGTAAGGCGGCATGCCCTGGCAGATGACCGCATGGCGTTCCATTAAATAGTGAGGAAGAGTGTTGAAGCCTTCCGGTTCGATGAAAGGAATTCCGTGCCTGGCCAGCAGGTAATGGAGCATTTGCGCGTTCTGCCACGCGACTGCGGTGCCCAGGACGGTGAGCACGCCGGTGGGCAGGCCAAGATCGATGGCTAGGCTGTAAATGTGACGGGCGCGCGTGCCGGCGCCGGTTCCAAGAATCATTTTGTGGCGTCCAAGATTGGAGACGATCTCTTCCACCAGCGGGTACACGGCGCTGCGTCCGCGATCCATGATGCTCTGCCCGCCGATCTTCACCACATTAACCCACGGCAGGATGGTGAAATCCGGAGTGGCTTCAGTAGCCCGCATGACCGCCGGATCGTTGAGAGAACCTGTAACCAGTTGCTTGCCTAACGGAGTCAGAGGTGGATTGTTGCTTATGTCAGTCAAAGAAAGCTCCTAGCCACTAGCTGCCAGCTCCCAGCCGGGCAAGTGGTAATCAGCTCTAATTCTACGAACCGTTCGCTCCGTAAAATCAAATTCCGATTCTGAAAACATGCAGCACAAAGCTGAATTCTTCGGGAAAGACCTTGTCCATGGAACCGAAAGTCTTTTCCGCCCAACTGGTCAAATCTTGTAAGGCTTCTTCCCGGATATCATCCGGCAGCGTCGAAAATCGGGCGCCGTGGCGGTGACGATCAAGGAATTGTCGCGGTGTTCGCTGCGCCGTCCATGAAGCTGCCGTCACCTGAATCCGCCGGCTGGCCCCGGTGTGCAACCACTCCAGCGGCTGCTCGCGTGACTTCTTTCCGTCCGCCCATGAAGAGCCGACTCGTCCCAGAATGTGGTTGAGTTGCCGCTTCATTCGCGCATCGACTCCGGCCATGGAGCCTGTCGTGTGACCGACCACGACGTAGCCTCCCGGTGCGATCACCCGCACAGTCTCGCAGAGCAGGTTATGCCAGTTGTCCTTTTCTATGCCGCTTAAAACATGCATGAGCAGCACCAGGTCAAAGCTGGTATCGCGGAATGGCAGCCGGCATCCATCAGCCTGAATGAGACAGGCGTCCGCATTTCGCGCATGGAATTCGCGCAGCATAGGCAAAGAAATATCCACTCCCAGATAGGAGTCGCCGGCTTCGACAAAGGTGTGGCCAAAGCGTCCAGTCCCGGCGCCTATTTCCAGCACATGCGAGGATTCCGGCTTTCCCGTGGAATCCCATACCGCCTTTCGGATCGCTACCAGAGCGTGGTCGGGCAGGGCCCGGTAGCGGTCGAAGGTGGAAGCTGCGGAATCGAAGGGGGAAGTCAAGACGGTTTGATTG
>DATDGH010000385.1:0-10989 GCA_036522215.1 Candidatus Angelobacter sp.
GAGACTGACCGTCTTCCCCTGGCCGGGTCAATCTCCGAGTGGCCCGTGATCCAAGAGCGATTCAGAAAAACCGAGCAAACGCGTCGATAAACGCTAGGCGTCAAGGAGCCGGCGATTTCACAATCGCTGTTCTACCGCAGAGCATTCATGCCCGATTTCCACGCTGTTGTGAACCTACCGATTACTTGTCGCAGACAGCCGCGTACCCGGAATAGTCTTTGAGTTTGACGCGGCCTTTAGGCCCCTTCGACTCCCACGGTTTGTCGGGCGCCTTCTGCACATAGAGAGTGCATGTGCAAGGCTCCTTGCATTTGCCACTGACGAAAAACTCCATGTCGTCCGCGGTAGAGCCGGTGAAATCGAGGTGGCAGTCGATGTTCTCGCACTTGCCCTCGGGTGGGGGAATGTATTCTCCAAGCGTGGACCCGCTGTCGCGGCCGTAGACGATATGATCCCTCTTAGTCAAGCCTGCGGAGATGGCCGCTGCCGCGCTCTCGAACACCCGGATGTGCACCCCGTCGCCTCGGGCGCGAAGCACCACGCAACCGCTCTCCACTCTAAACGAGAACAAGCCGCTTCTCTTGGCGCTATGGTGCCGCTTTGGCCTCATCTGCTTCTTCATTTCCGTCCTCTTTCCAAGATCTGCGTTCCCGAATATTCAGCAAGTTCACTATATTACAATTTTGTCATGTTGGCGCGACGGTTCAAGAGAAACCAATAATCGTACTTTCTGGCGCCCGGGCATACGCGACTTTATGACCAAGGGCATTCGCTTTGGCGGTGTGATCGGCGCTACTAACTTCCATGATCGCCAGGGCGAAAGCCGCCAGCACGTAGTTCGTTAGAAAAGCGCTCTCGATGCCAGTAGGCTTCGTTCTTCGATGCGCCACAAAATCGAGAGACTTTGTTGCATTTCACAAAGGACCCCTTGTGGAACGACGGCTTCGGTCTATCAGGACGCTCACCGCCCGAGGCACCGAACGGATAAGGGCATGGTGAATCCTGGGTGGGTTGTCGGCAAGCCGGAACTTAACTATTTTCCACACGAATTTGTGAATGTCTTTCTCTCGTATCAGCGACCTGTTCATTGCATTGGTGTGTCCTGTTTGGTTCTCCAACTTCGGGGGCCGCATTTAAGCACGTGGCCATGGTGGAGAAGGCGATCGAGCATAGCGGTGACAGCAGCAGCATCACCCAGCAGTTTCCCCCAGTCCTCCACAGGACGGTTGGACGTCAGGAGCGTGCTCGCACGCTCATAGCGCCGCATGATGAGTTCCAACAGCTCCTCTGCTGCGGTGAGAGGCAGCTTGCGCATCCCCAGATCGTCGAGGATGAGCAAAGGCACAGACGCGAGGAATTCCATATGCTCTTTCCGTTTTCCATCTAGCAAGATCAGGCTGCGATTCATCTCTGTTGAAATCGAAGTCGAAGTTGTCGAGCGTCTTTTGCGGATCTCGGAACTGTGCCTGTTTTCGCCCCATCACTGCAGCCATTCCGCCCAGTCGAAGCTGCTTAAGAGCACGATTGAGTTCGACGAGGTTCATCTTTCTCAGTTCCTTTCTCGTGTGGTGGTTTTGCTTTTTTGCTCGATGAGGTCGCGATACTGCACCAGTTCACGAATCAGGGGATCAACTTGCCGTAGACTAAGCGGGGCTTGCGGACAACGTTCTAGGTAGCGTCGGACGAAGCGGTATTACATTATACCCGACCGGTAGAACTGGTCGGGTATCGTGTTTTTGGAGAAAGTTTTCTACCAAATTGGTAGTTTTCTTTAGGCTTGTAGTAACTCGCCAAGACTCGGGTTATAGGCGGGGCAACGCACTAACAGGACGCTACCCAGGGCTTTCGGTGTTGGAAACGACCTTCAGCGACAATATAGAATAAGCATCTATCTGACCATTCGCACCCGCGACCAGGTTTCTTACTTTATAACCTCCCGCCGTGCCGACCCTATACCCTTTAAAAAATCGAGTACCGGCACCTTCAAAGCCAAACCAACCTTCTCCAGCGTCTTCAACGTTACATTTAATTCCCCTCTTTCAATCTCCCCCATGTGCGAACGATGTATACCACTGCTATCCGCCAACCCTTCCTGGCTGAAACCCTTGCTTACCCTTAACTCAAGAATACGCTTTCCCACCTGCTTGTTGATGTCCTCCATATTCTTACAATCTCCTTTGTGACCCCAAGTATAACAAGCCATGTTATAACCGTCATTTCTTTTGGAATAAGAAGAACAGGACAGGCGGCGCGTATGATAATTACGCGTAATTATATGACGCGAAAGTCTAAGGTTTACGTTGGAGCTTTGCCGCTGTCGGCAGTGCCGGAGCTGCGGGAGTGGCTGCAGCCATTTATCGGCGGAAAGGGGCCGCGCGGCAATGTGGTGATGGTGCGGCTGGGGAACGAAGCGGTGGAGCAGCTCGATTTGCTGGTGGAGGCGGGGCTGTTTGGGAGCCGGTCGGAGGCGGCGGCATTTCTGGTGGGAGCGGGGATCAAGTCGCAGCACGACCTGTTCGAAAAGATTGGGCGGAAGAGCACGGAGATTCAGAAGCTGCGGCGGGAGCTGCGGGAAACGGCGCTGGAGAGTCTGCGGAGCAGCGCGAAAGGCTCGCGAGGGACAGGGCGGAATAAAAGCTAGAGGGTGAAGGCAAGTGGTTTCGTACTGCTGGCGGGGAAATGCCTCCGGCATTACAGAAAAAGAGAGCGACAGGAAACGGAAGGAAGGCGCGGAATGCAGACAAGCCAAGAGACATGCGTGACGTTTCGGCTGACGGGCGACAAGCGGCCGCTGATTTTGCTGCCGGTTTTTGTTGATGGGCGAGGGCCGTTTTCCTTTGTACTGGATACCGGAGCGGGACCAACGCTGATCTCCAATGAATTGGCCGATGCGCTGGCATTGCCACGAGGGGAAGAGCAAGACGGCCAGGGAGCAGTAGGAAAAATGATCCTGGTGAAGAGCGAATTGCCGTCCTTGACCGTGGGCCAGGAGACACTCGAGAGCATTCCCGTGTCCGTCACGGATTTGAGTTTCATTGGGCGGGCGGATGGCGCGCGGGTGGATGGCAACCTGGGGCACAGCTTTCTGAGGCATTTTGCTATGACGCTGGACTATGCCACGAATGCGCTGACGCTGAGGCGGCCCATTGGCGGCGCGGAGCGAGCACTGGGCGAGAGCGAAATCGCCTTCCAGTCGCCACACGCGGACAATACACTAGTCGTTGTGCCGGTCTTTGTTAACGACAAGGGGCCATACGATTTTGTGCTGGATACGGGTGCATCCAGGACGGCGATCTCACTCAAAATGGCGGCAGAGTTCGGACTGGCTGCGGAGAAAATCATCCCGCTTACGGGCGGCGGGGGAAGTGTGAATGCGTCGCAGGTGCGATTGAGCTCATTAAGGGTGGGCGCGGCGCGGCAGGAGAATTTGGCGGCAGCGGCTTCGGACTTTTTGACGCAGCTCAACGCCACGCTGGGAACCACGTTGCAGGGCATAGTGGGATACAACTTTCTGCGACACTACCGCGTGACGCTGGATTACCCGCGAGCGACGCTCAATTTGGAGTGAGGCGGGGTTTCGCGTCAGGTTGCGTTCGATTGCGCCAAGGAACGAGTTTGTGGCAATGAGGCCGTGCCTCGAGGAAATCGAAAGTGGCATCAACTCGTGATTAGTCGGCAAACCAGAACTTATCCACTTCACGACTATCCGACATCGCGGCCGCTAGCCACTTCGTTGTTCACACAGTTTGCTGGCGGCGACTCTGACGTTGCTGTCTGGCGGCTTCCAGCGAATGATCGCACATGACGAACATCAGTATATCCAGGTCCGACCTGTTGCGCCGCAAGCCTGATACTGGATTCCTGGCTCCCAAATTGCCGTCCTATTCCATGAACCCAATCATGTTTCAGTCAACCACCACCACAGGCGACCCGAATCATTACAAGTTTAATGGTAAGGAACTCGACGCGGAAACCGGCTTATACAATTTCGGCGCTCGTTACTACAGTCCTGCCCTAGGACGTTTTGTGACGCCTGACCCTGGATTGGCAAAAAAAATTTGGTGGCACAGCTTTCGACCACTACGTCCAGAATTTCTGACTTGCGCAGTTGCGTGGCGAAGACCAGAAGAGTCGCGTCCGGGAATGTCTGGGCCGTTACCAACTCGATGAAATGGAGGTGTCATGGCGGGAGTTGGAGCCGCAGTCGCATCAGAGCACACCGGAAGAGCGTCTCAACGACCTTCTCGATTCGTCAAGGGAGTATTGTTCGGAAGAGGAGTTTGGACAGGCGCGAGCGGAAGCATTGTCAATTCTGGCGCGTTCTGGTTTTCGCGACGCTCGGGATTTCGCCGTGAAGCTGCACAGCGAGTGGCGAAGGCGGGCCAAAGATCTTGAAGAGAGCGAGGAGAAAGAGGCACAGAAACGAGATCGCGGCGGAAGGCGAGCCTCCTGAAAACAAAGATATTCCCGTAGAGGATGACAACGGGACGGCTATTGCTAATCAGTCCAGAAGTCACTCGGCCACAATTTGATGAATCCGCGCAGATCGAACTGCTTTTGTACATCGTCCAGCGTCTTTTCGGGCCCAGCAAAAAAGAATAACGATCTTGCAGCTTCCTGTTGGGAGCGATAGCCCTGGTTCATGAGAAGCGGACTTAGCGAACCAAGCGCTGCGTGAGTAACCTCCGCTAGCAAAGCAGGTTCTAACCGCAGTTTCAAAAGTGACTGATAAAAGCGCCGGGCCACTTCGGGCGGAACCCCGTCACGAATATCAAGGGCAATGGCTCGGCCGCGTTGGGAAGGTGTGAGAACCGTGCGTGGAATAAAAAATGCTTGGCGCAAAGCATTGTCAACCAAGGAGACATCGTTACTGCTTGGCAGTTCCTGAGCAAGTGAATTGAATAGGCGAATCGCAGCAGTAATATCAGGAGAGCGGCTGGCATAATAATAGATTCTCTTTAACGTCGGCTCAGACACGATTCCCGTTCCATATGCCAATCCTCTTCTTGAATTGTTGGTGTATAGACTATGTGGCCCCTCTCCGCCCAAAAGACCGTCAGCAAGGACAGTAATTAACGAATGGCGGTCGAATTGGTCGTAGCCTGGGAAATCCGCATAGATATAGGCGTTTCCGGCAACAGTGCCGGGACTCACCACACCGACATAATGGGGATATTGTCCAGATCGTGCGTGGAATTCTACGGCTTCGAGCTTCCCCAGAATCTCTCCGCCAGTCTCTTGACTCGACTCTTTCTCGCGAATGGGGGTATCGGGAATGGAAGTCAGAAGGGCCTGAAGCTCTGATCGGACCTGCGGCAATACTGCCTCGCTGAGAGTGAGATCAACATTTAGAAGCCGGCGATTGATGACCAGCCTCTGCAAATCTCGAAGTTCATCGATGGTCTTTGAAGCGCCGATCCTGAGGTCATCTTGAACTTCTGACGACAAATGTTGCAAATGCTCAACCAGTTCGCGATCAGGAAGCATGGCCAAGTTTTTCTTCCAATACTCAACCAGTTCCTGATCGAGACCAGTTGCTTTCGAACTGGCCAGAGCACGAGCGATTTCCGCGCGGGGCTGCCCTGAGAGCAGAGCAAGAAACGATTTTGTGAATTCCTCCAGCCTCTCTGTTTCTTAATGGCTCACAGTAGCATGAAATCGCCATTTCATCCGGGAATCCCAATGAGCACGCGTCAGATCGGAATTCAGAGCGAGAAACAGGGGATTGGTTTCATTTCGGAGGGCCAGGGAAGAATTGAACATCCAAACGGGCTGACGAAGAAAAGCGTCGTCGCTTACCAGACGTGACGCGATCAGGTCCCGGAGTCGATCAACCCTGGATTCGTCCAACGCATTGTAGAGAATCATGCTCCGAACGAGTGCCAACGCCGTCCGCAGTTCCTGCAGATCGGCAGCAGAGACTCTGATAACCAAATCGGCCCGTTTGGACGCAGGATTAGCATCGTAGCTGATCGACAGACCATAGACATCTTTGCCGATCTGGGTCAAAAGCCGCTGGTATGAGTCGGTACTATCCCCTGTTTTGAGTCCTAGGGAATCCAAGCATCGAGGCAGAAGAGGCAGGTATTTGTAATACTTTCGGGGAATTTGGCGAAGATCGAACGACAGCCCCACGTCAAGTGTCGGTGGCCGTGTGAAGATGCTGGCGACAACTGGGACATCAGCGACACGGAGTTGTCTGTACCGTATTTGATCGTCAGGCGATAAAGGCGGATGCTCAAGAAACCGCGGCCGCGAAATTCTATTCTGGCTTGCCTCAATTTCCTGAGTTTTTGCTGATTCTTCTTTTTCAAGACGGGCGAACGCCTCTTGAATCTCGGTGGTCTGGTATCTCTGCAGGAGCTCTTGGGTCTTATTCTGAATGCGTTGCTGTTTTGCCTTCTCGGTATTTGCAAGAGACTGAGTTGAAGGCACCCCTGCGGTCGAGTAGGGGACTTCCGTCAGGCCGAACTTCTTGATCAGATTGCGCCAGATGTTTTTGCTGGATTTCAGGTCCTGATCGATGATTTTCCACACTGGCTCTTCGCTAATTGAGCGTACGAATGAAGGATCCATTTCAAGCAGCTCGAATTGCTCCTTCCAGTCGGTTTTTCGCGAACCAAACTCAGGCGCGTTCCGCACCCATACACGTTCTGAGCGGTGCATGGACTTTGCGTAGCCGGCGATAAGGTCATTGAAATCCGAAAGGGCGCTATCTCCGTCAGAATAGTTGGATATGTCCTGGATTTGACTCAAAATAAGAGACTGGATGGTCTTGATTGATTCGGGGGAAATGCGATTCCCTGGAATTCCTGAGACTTCTGCAATGGGCACCGGATAGAAGGGAGAGTCGCCCGTGAAGAGTCCGCTGCTGACCCCTGTAGCACCGAGATCAACAGTGCGTGTATTGCGGTCCACAATGGATCTGTACAACAAAGATTCCTGTCCATCAGCCAATGCTTTAAAGAAGAGTTGTAACAGTTTCAGCTCGGTTTGAGAGTCCGTTTGGACTGGCTTCCAGGCGAAATGGACAAATCCAGCACCACTATCGCTGGTGCTGGCAAACGGATAAATGGCTGGCTCGGTGTTCGGGTCGGGACGAATTGGATACTTGGGAGCGTTTGGCTTTGGGACAGCCAAGTCCGGGGAGTTGCTTCGTGGAAGCGCTTGGAGTTCATCCGATACCTTTTGTAGGAACTTGTGAATGTCTATGTCCGGAGTTAAAGCAAAAACAAATCCAGTCGTTGGCCCCAGCTTGTAGTGCTCGGCATGAAATTGGCGAATCTGTTGAGGAGTAACTTTTTGGAGCTCTTCAGGCTCTCCTCCGGTGTCGAATCCAAACGGATTGTCTGGGCCCAAAACCCGTTTGTTCAATTGAAAATAGTAGTCAAATCTTCCCGCTCTTGACTGGATTTCGTTGTAGATTGTTCCTCCTTCGATTAGGGACCTTTGGGCGGGTGCGGCATCGGACTTGACTCCGAAGTGATAAACCTCTCTTTCCACCTCGTTGTCAGTAAAATCTGGATGGTATACAGCATCCAGACAGGCATGAAACAGCTCGGAGAAAGTGCTCATCCCAGCGCTCGCGGCAACACCGTAGTAGTTGAAGTCTTGATAACTCGCAATACCTACTTGGGCGAGCCGCATATTCTCCAAGGCGAGAAAGTAGCCGCCTTTTGTTCCCCTTACCAGCAGATGCTCTAGGGCGTGCGGAAGCCCTTGATTGGAATGAGCAGGGGTATCAAACCACAGGAACATCTGTGGCACGGTTTCGGCTTCGACCAGGAATACAGGAGCCCCACTTACTTCATGAATAAACTTGGCTGCCACAATTGTTCCGTCAGAATCGGAATAAAGATTGTTCAGTTTGAAAGTGGCTACTGGATCGCCTTGTTTTAAACCAGAAAGGGCTTGGGCCGCATTTGCCTGGACTACCACACAGAAATAACTGGCAACATGCACAAGTAGGCCTAATATCATTCGGCGTTTCATGCTATCTGCCTAACAAAAATTGGGTGGTTTGGGTCTTGTAATTTCGTCATCCGAATTTCCGAAAACGGTTGGACCTTCAGATCAAAGCTGCTCTTGAAATGTGGCCGGGCTTAGTCTACTATGCTGAGCGCTAATGCGGCGCTTGAGAGTTGATTTTCTGGAAAAGGAGAACTATCGATGCTCTCGTTTTTTCTCTTAATGATGAAGCTTTTGATGGGTTCGAGCGCAAACTCTGACACTGGTCCCGACCATCCGGGGCCGGATCCGGTTTGCACACCCGATAGCCCCTGTCCTATGTAGAACTGGAGCATAGTTGTCGCGACTTGACGGAAAGTCATCCTAGCTTTTTCGGGCATGATTGGAGACGCCCTTGTTATCAGCGGAGTTACAGTCTCACTTAAGGGACTGTCTGCGCTCCGTTCTGATCTGCATATCACTCTTTTCAACCGTTGCTGCATCTGCGTTCAATTCAGATAAACAACAAAATTCTCTCGGCCAGGGCGTTGTCGTAGAAAAAGTTACGTCTCCTGAAGCCCGCCGCACTGGAATTCAAGCCGGCGACATCCTCGTGCGTTGGTCCCGTGGCAACAATAGCGGCGCAATCGCAACACCTTTTGAATGGCAGCGCGTCCTGCTCGAAGAGGCGCCTCGTGGCGCAGTGACGGTCGAGGGTATCAGGAGCGAAAAGCGGCAGGTGTGGAGGTTACGATCGGATGTCTGGGGTATAGACACGCGGCCCAATTTTGCTGGAGACCTGCGGTCTCTATATCTCCGGGCGGGTGATCTCGCACAAAATACGAACCCGACTGACACGCTCAGTCATTGGCGGGAAGTAGCCGCCCACGGACGATCGACGGAACTGCCGTGGATTGAGCCATGGCTGTTATGCCACGCCGCGCAGATTCTTTCTGACGCCAAACAGCTGGACCAATCTGACATAGCGTACCAAGAAGCGGTCCAAAAAGCGGCCAATGCAGGGCCTTCCGTCAGAGGGGCGTTGTTCAAGGACTGGGCATACCACCTCGTTTACCGGGGAGAGTTGGCTGGCGCAGAAAGGCACTACGAAGAAGCAAAAGTAGAATGGGAAAAGTTTGACAAAGACAGCTTGACCATCGCCACCATCTTGCTCTCGACGGGTCGGGTGGCTTTGCGCAAAGGCGATTTGGATAAGGCCCAGCGTTGTTATCAGGAATCCCTGGATATCATCCGAAGAAGGGCGCCCGAGAGCATCCAGATGTTGGGTGCGCTCACTGGCCTCGCTTCGGTCGCCGGAGATCGAGGCGACCTGGTAGGCCGGGAACGATACACAAACCAGGCACTGCGGATTGGAAGCCAGCTCTTTCCAAATTCCCAGAGTCAGGCGTCTATGCTGACCAGCCTCGGTTACATTGCATACGAGCGCGGTGACCTAAGGAAAGCCGAAACATACTTCAAACACGCGCTAAGAATTTCCGAAAGCATCAATCCGCAGAGTCGAGAAGCCAGCGATGTCTTGGGACGCCTCGGAGATTGTCGGATGGACGAAGGCGATCTGCGAGAAGCGGAACGCTATAACAGGCGGGCGCTAGCCATCATCGAAAAATTGAAGCCCGGCAGCATGGAAGTCGCCTACAGTTATGCCAGTCTCGGACATATCGCCGAGTTGCGGGGCAGTTTGGTGGAGGCGGAGGCTTATGATCGGCAGGCATTGTCCATTGCGGACAAACTCATTCCCGTCCCGGAGCACGACGTAGCTCGTCTGCTCATGCGTTTGGCGAGCTTACTTGGCCGAAGCGGTGATCTAAGCGCCGCGGAAACTGATTACCGGCAGGCATTAGCGATGATCGAAAGGCTAGTGCCGACGAGCCTGACTCACATCGAGGCGCTGGCTGGATTGGCAAGCAATTTGCGCCGGCAAGGAAAAGTCGAACTTGCGTCGCGCTATTATCGGGAAGCGCTAACCGGCATTGAAGGCAATATGCAGCTGGGAGGTATCGAGGAAGATGGCTCGCGCTATCGTGCGAAATATTCTGCTGTATACCGCGAATACTCTGACTTGTTGGTAAAGCAAGGACAAACTGAGCTAGCCTTTGAATTCGCAGAGAGTTCGCGGGCTCGCTCTTTGCTCGAGATGCTGTCGCGTGCTCGAGTTGATTTTCGCCGGGGGCTCGATCCTCTTTTAGCGGAACAGGAAAGGAAACTCAAGCAACGCCTTACTGTGAAGTCGAACTACCGTCTGCGGCTGATTGCCAGCGAGCACAGCAACCAACAGGTTTCCACGCTCGACTCCGAGATCGAACAAATCCTGACGCAGTATCGAGAAGTCGAAGATGAGATCCGTGCGGCCAGCCCTTCTTATGCTGCATTGAGCCAGCCCCGCGCATTGGCAACGAAAGAGATTCAGCGGCTACTGGATCGAGACACAGTGCTCCTGGAGTATTCGCTGGGTGAAGATGGCAGCTATCTATGGATTGTTTGCGGGGATTCGTTGCAAGTTCGTGAGCTGCCAAAGCGTACGGAAATCGAGAAGGTGGCCCGCCATTTCTATGAGAGCCTTACCGCACGAACCCATAAAGTGAGCACGGATCCGCAGCACGAGGCATTGAACTGGGCCAAGGCGGATACGGTGTCTCAAAGCCTCGCGACGAGATTGAGTGAGATGATTCTAGTGCCAGCCGCCAATCTCATCGAAGGGAAACGGTTGCTAATTGTCAGTGACGGTGCGTTGCAGTATGTCCCTTTTTCGGCTTTGCCAGCTCCGGAGGATCCACGCCTGCCACTTTGGCCAACCATGAGATCATCAATCTGCCTTCTGCTTCAGTTTTGGCAGAGCTGAGACGCGCCCACCAGGCTCGCCCAGAGCCCTCCCGCGAAGTCGCCGTGTTGGCCGACCCGGTATTTGAGCCCACGGACGAACGGGTAGCGGCGAGAATGCCAGCGGCGGACTATGCGGCCCTCAGAAAAACTATTTCAATGCAGCACCCCCTCGCCAGGAAGTCAAGATCCGGGGACCGTCTG
>DATDGH010000386.1:0-7081 GCA_036522215.1 Candidatus Angelobacter sp.
GGCTGGTGACCTCGCTGGGCGCGCTGGCAGCCATGGATAAAGGATTGCGCTGCGCCATCGATTACGGCCATGAGCGCACGGCATTTGGCTCGCCCATTGGAAAATTCCAGGTTTGGCGACACCGCTTTGCCGAGCATCTCACAGCGGTTGAAGCGGGACGCTGGCTTACTTACCACGCGGTCGACCTGGTGAATCGGGGGAAACGCGCGGTCAAGGAAATCACGATGGCCAAGCTGTACACCACAGAGCTGTCGCAGAAGGTGGCGTATGACTGCATGCAGATCTTTGGCGGCTTTGCTTATACCACGGAGTATCCGCTGGGACGGATGTGGAGAGATCTTCGGTTGAATACGATCGGAGCGGGAACCTCTGAAGTGATGAAGGAGATTATTTCGAAGGAAGAGAAGCTCTAAGGATCGGGTCATCGGGTCGTCGGGTCATCGGGTCATCGGGTCATCGGAACGGCAACACCAAAATCAAAACCTTTTAGCCGCGAATTTGCGCGAATGAACGCGAATCAGAAAGATGGGAAGGGATTCGGTTTTCAATTACTAAATTACCAGATTACTCAATTACCAAATTTTGAAAACACCGAGAAAAGTTAATACCAGAAACGTTGTGAACTGATAATGAGTGACCTAGACAACAATCTGATTCATCGCTGGAACATTGGCGATGCGTTGCGGAGGAGTGCGGCGCGGTCGCCGTCGCTGCGGGCCATTCATTTCCAGGGACGCGAACTTACGTATGCGGCATTTGATGCGCTGGCCAACCGCGTGGCGCGGCTGCTGATGGCGAACGGCATTAAGCGCGGCGATCAGGTTGCCATCTTTGCCGCCAACTCGCCGGAATACGCGGCTGCCTTCTTTGGATGTGCACGCATCGGCGCGGTCCTGGTACCGATCAATCTGCTGTTCACCGCAGAGGACGTGGAGTACGTCCTGGAAAAGACCCGGGCCAAGGCGTTGCTGGTTGACCCGATGTTTCTGCCGAAAGTAAACAAGAGCCCGGCCATCCGCTTTCTGCTGGATGAGCAGTTCCGGCAGACACTGGCCACACAGGATGGAAGCGTGGTGGAGCAGTTTGTCGGGAGTGAAGATCCGCTGCTGATCATCTTTACCAGCGGCACCACGGCCAAACCTAAAGGCGTGGTGCTTACTCATCTGAACTGGTATGCCTACCTGCTGGCCAGTTGTGCTGATTACGGACTGGACCGGACACTGCATTACCTGCTGGCGCTACCCATGTTTCATGTGGCCGGGCTGGCCATGACGTTTTCCTGCTTCGCCGCCGGATGCTCCAGCGTGATTATTCCGCTGCCCAAGGCGGAGCCGATCCTGCAGGCGCTGGCTATCCATCGAGTGAACACGCTTTCGCTGCCGGCAACGGTTTGGGTGGGACTTCTGCAGACTCCGGGAATCGAACAAGCTGATCTTTCGTGCTTGAAGCGACTATTTGTGTTCCAGTATCTGCCCACGCCGGTGTTTCAACGCTGGCGGCAGATGGTTCCAGCAGCGCAGTGGCATAACTGCTGGGGACAAACGGAGTCAACCGCGCTGGGTTCTTCTACACCGGCAGCGGAGTTGGGCCATCTGCTTGCCGCTCCTGATCCTATCGGGATGCAGCACCTGCCGGTAGACCTGCGGATTGTGGATGAAGAGATGAACGACGTTGCGCCGGGCAAGGCGGGTGAGATAGTCCTGCGCGGCCCGTGCCTCTCTCCCGGATATTTCGAAGATCCTGAAGCCAACGCGGCACTCTACCGCGGCGGCTGGCACCACACCGGAGACGTGGCCTGTCGGGACGAGCAGGGCTGGCTCTATTTTCTCGATCGCAAGAAAGACATGATCAAGACTGGCGGCGAGAACGTAGCCAGCCAGGAGGTGGAGGAGGCCATTGCCCAGCATCCTGCGGTGGCGGAGGTGGCGGTGATTGGGCTGCCCGATCCGTACTGGATCGAGAAAGTTGTGGCCTGTGTTGTGCCCGTGCCGGGCCAGGCAGTCACTGCAGACGAGCTGCTCACTTACGCGCGTACACGGCTGGCAGGATTCAAAGTGCCGAAGCAGATCTTCCTGATGAACGAGTTTCCGAAAAACCCGACGGGGAAGGTGCTGAAGAGAATGTTGAGGGAAAGACTGAATGGGAGTGGAGCTACTAGCTCCTAGCTGCTAGCTCCTGGCCTGTAGCTATTGAGTAATTGGGTAATTTGGTAATTGAGTAATTGAAAACCGAACACCACTGCAGGGCATTCGCCCTGAAACGGCATTTAAGTTGGTAGGGTTCTCTCGCTTCGCTCGAGATAAACTTTTTCAGCCAGCAGCCAGTAGCTATTTATGACTATTCGAATTGCTAACGGTTCCGCGTTCTGGGGAGATGCGTCGGAGGCGCCGATGCAGTTGCTTCAGGGCGGGCCGGTGGACTATCTCACGCTGGACTACCTGGCGGAGATCACCATGTCCATCCTGCAGAAACAGCGAGCCCGTGATCCTGGGGCCGGGTTTGCTCATGATTTTGCCGGGCTGGTGAAGCGCGCGGCAAAGTACATCGTCGAGCGGGGGGTGAAGATCGTTGCCAACGCAGGTGGGATCAATCCGGAAGGATGCGGACAGGCAGTAGCGGCGGCGCTGCAGGGTGCCGGCCAGGGCGGAGGGGTAAAGATCGGCGTGGTTACGGGGGACGACATCATGCCGCGACTGGGTGAATTCCTGGATCGCGGCATTGAACTCAGGAACCTGGATACAGACGAGCCGTTGACCAAGATCTGGCCTCGGGTGCAAAGCGCGAATGTTTATTTTGGGGCGTTTCCGATTGCGGAAGCGCTGTGCCAGGGAGCAGCCATTGTGATTACCGGACGCTGCAATGATGCGGCGCTGGCACTTGGCCCCATGGTACGCGAGTTTGGCTGGAAGGCGGATGATTGGGACAGGCTGTCCGCAGGCACGATTGCCGGTCATACCATTGAATGCGGCGCGCAGTGCACCGGGGGAAATTCCCAGGTGGACTGGGAAAAAGTGCAAGACTATGCGGGAATTGGTTATCCCATCGTGGAAGCGGAAGCTGACGGGACGTTTGTGATCACCAAGCATTCTGGGACCGGTGGATGCGTGAGCGTGGCCGGCGTGACCGAGCAGCTTCTATACGAGATTGGTGATCCCGCCAGCTACATCACGCCGGACTGCATTGCAGATTTCACGACCATCAAACTTGACCAACAGGGGCCGGACCGCGTGCGTTTTTCCGATATCAAGGGACGGCCGGCGACGGAGTTTTATAAAGTTTCGATCAGCTATTCCGCGGGATACAAAGCTGTGGGCACGCTGGTTTATTCGTGGCCGGATGCTTACCGGAAGGCCAGAGCGGCAGACCGCATTCTGCGCGAAAGATTTGCACGGCTGGGACTGAAGCTGGATGCTGTGCACTCGGATTTTGTGGGCGTGAATGCGTGTCATGGAGAGATGGCAGCTGATCCCGCCCAAGGCGGGACGGACATTGCAGAAGTTGGGTTGCGATTAGCAGTGCGCAGCGAGGACAAAACTGCGGTCGAGCGGTTCACACGTGAGCTGATACCTATTGCGCTGAATGGACCGCCGTCTGTGACCGGACTGGGAGCGGGCAGGCCGAAGGCGGAAGAGATAGTCGCTTATTGGGGAACACTGATACCGAAGGACGCGGTTATTCCAGAGGTGAAAGTAATTACGGCGTGACAGAATCTGGTGATCGGGTCACCACCACCCCGCCACGCGAAGCGCGCGTCGGGGACCCCGGTCATCGGGTCATCGGAAAGGCAAAAGCAATAGCAGTCTTCGAAAGACCTGAGCTGCAGCAATCGTGGCAGCAGTATCGGCTGATCGCACCTTGGCATGAATGCCAAGGCTACATAAGAGCCAATGACGATGAAGAAAATTCAATTAAAAGAGATTGCGCATGCGCGGTCTGGCGATAAGGGCGACAACGCCAATATTGGCTTGATTGCGCTTAAGCCGGAGTATTATCCGGTACTTGTCCGCGAAGTCACGGCGGAACGGGTGAAGCAACATTTTGCGGGTATCTGTTTGGGAGAGGTTGAGCGGTACGAGATTCCCAACCTGCTGGCGCTGAATTTTGTGCTGCATCGGGCGCTGGATGGTGGAGGTACGCTGTCCTTGAGAACCGATTCGCAGGGGAAGACTTATGGGGCGGCATTGTTGAGAATGGAGATCGAGATTCAGTAGTTAGTATTTAGTAGTTAGTATTTGGCTCAAGACCAAACCAAAAGCAAAGAGCCACACACAATCAGCAACACCAAAATCATTTACCGCAAAGTTCGCAATGGAGGCAAAGGAGAACATGACCAGGCTTAAGCACAGATACATCGTTTTAATTGGGTAATTTAGACCCAAGAGTCAAAGTGGTACCCCTTAATGTGGCAATCCCAGGGCGTGCCGGCTCACGGCCGTGAAAAAGTCCTTTACCAGGAGCGCGGACTCGAATGCCGTGGCGAGTTGCAGAGTAAAAAGAAACATGAGCGCGTAGAAGGGACCGGGATGTTGTGTGCTCCAGCGCATGATGGGGTGGGTGGCCTTGATTGCCGGACTTTTGGCCAGAAACGCTACGCCAATTCCAATCATGGCTCCGGCGATGATGTCAGTAGGATAGTGAATTCCCAGGTACACCCGTGGCAGGCAGGTCACGAAGAGAGCCCAACACAGAGCAAAAATCCCCAGCCTGCGGGAGACAAAGTAAAGGCACATGGCCACAGCAATGTAAACTGCAGCGTGGTCACTGGGGAAGGAACTCCATGCGAGTAGGACATCCGTGTGCTGCCCATACGGCACCTGAAAATGCAGCGATGGATCGTGCATAGGCCGGGGACGAAAAGGGAGGACGCGAGAAAGCAGGCGTGAGACTAACAGGGCAAGCAGGGACGAGAGCATTCCGAAAATAAGGATGTCGCGCTTTTCACTTTTGGCTTCACCCTGGCGAAACCAGGCCCACCAGCACAGGGGAACGATTCCTGCGACTCGCACGAGATAGTTAGTGCTGAGGACGAACAGGGTATCCACCGCCCAGGATCGCCTGGCGAAGTGGTTGAGAAAAGAAATTACGCCTGCATCAAACGGATTCAGCATATAAGCGCTCCACCCAAACGCTCCTGCGCGACTCCGGTTAAAAGGCTAAAGGTAATGCCCTGAAATGTGCCTTAGAATGAATACACTATCTGCGGAAATCCTTAAAGTTACCTTAGGCGGATTCTCCTTCCAAGCAAAAAATAACCGGCCAGGAAACACCCGGTTCGGTGTTGCTGGCCGGCATCTGCTTGCATCGTCTGTGGTCTCTCCGGACGGGGGATTGAGCAGCAGACGATGTTTCTCGGCGTGCGCTCATCGAGTGGCATAAACCGATGAGAAGTCACGCTCGATTTTCTTTAGTTGCCCTGATTCGTTGCATTTTCGCTGCCAGCGGGCGGCGCATGGGTTTCTCTCTGATATCGTGCGAGTTAGCGGTGGAAAATGAATGTGCGGGACTGCGTTCTTGTGAAAAGGCTTTCACCTTCGAAGGCAGGAGCCGGGGCCATCCGCGGGCCCGGGCGTGTGAAATAGATTTCATCTTCCAGATCTAGTTTTTCTTCAAGCGGTGGTCTCCAGCCCTTGTTTTTGACCTGAAAGGCCGGTTTTTCTACTCCAGTACACCTGCAAATACCTGTGTTTTCTCAATCATGCGAAGGCGCTGGCTTGACCATGCCGGCGCGGAAGCATTTGGAACACGGAATGCATGAATGAGGCGTTACGACTATGGAGAGGTGCGAGGAGTAATGGCCACAGCAGCAGCTAAAGTCCAGATGCAGATTCCGATTCTGGACCTGAAAGCACAGTACGAAACCATTCGCGAAGAAGTCCAGGCAGCGATTGACCGGGTCCTGGAAAAACAACACTTCATTCTTGGACCTGAAGTAAAGGCGCTGGAGCAGGAAATTGCGCAATACTGCGGGCGCAAGTACGGAATTGGCGTGGCATCGGGCACAGACGCGCTGATCCTGGGGTTGAAGGCCTGCAGGATTGGACCGGGCGACAAGGTGATTGTCCCATCCTTTTCCTTCGTAGCTACCGCCGATGCCGTAAGCGCGCTTGGCGCCGAGCCGGTTTTTGTCGACATCAATGAGAAAACCTTCAACCTTGATCCATCACAGATTGAGGCGCTGATTGATGGGCGCACCAAGGCAATCGTTCCCGTTCACCTGTATGGTCAGGCGGCAGACATGGGACCGATTCTCGAACTGGCCAAGGCCCACAAGCTGAAAGTGGTAGAGGACGCCGCGCAGGCGCTGGGCGCTACTTATGAAGGCCGGCGCACAACAGGGTTTGGGGACGTGGGCTGCATCAGCTTCTTCCCCAGTAAGAACCTGGGCGCTTATGGCGATGGCGGAATGATCGTTACTGACTCGGAGGAAATCTATCGCCACCTGATTTCTTTACGTGCCCACGGAAGCGCCAAAAAATATTTCAGTGAAGAGCAAGGCTGGAACAGCCGGCTGGATGAACTTCAGGCGGCGATCCTGCGAGTGAAACTGCGTTATCTGGATGAGTGGTGCAGCCGCAGACGGTCAGCGGCCGATCGTTATAACCGCTTGCTGAGCCATCTACCGAAGGTAGTGCTTCCGATGTGCGATACGCGCTGCGAGCATGTATTTCACCAGTACACCATTCGCGTGGCTGATCGAGACCAGATACAGAAACGGCTTGCAGCGCAAGGCGTTTCCACCATGGTTTATTATCCGGTCCCAATTCACCTGCAACCTATCTATGGTTCTCTCGGTTTGAGGCCGGGAAGTCTCCCCCAAACAGAAGCCGCTTGTCGCGAGGTGTTGTCGTTGCCCATATATCCGGAATTGACGGAAGAGCAAGCTGAGTACGTGGCGGAGGCGCTGACGATGGCGGTAAGCGACAAGAGCCATTCATCAAGGTAAACACTGTGGCTGATCAGGAAAGAGCACATTTCGGAACGGAAGACCCACACGCCGGACGCGTTCACCTTCCGTTACATTCCAGCTTCAAGCTGATTAACAGGAACTACGGCAAGACCCTGGTCCGCATTGGCAACCAGT
>DATDGH010000387.1:0-17039 GCA_036522215.1 Candidatus Angelobacter sp.
TAACGATAGGCGGCTATGAAGTCGAAAAGCTGCTGAGCACGTCTAATTCAGTAGTGATTCGTGTGGTCCGGGGATTGTCCATCATGCTTTGTCCTTCCTGCTCGTCAAATAATTTGAAAAAGCTATCCTTGATTTACATGACTGGCACCTATGACAGCACTGGCGTAAGCCGGGGAGTTGTGTTGTCGGAAGCTGGTCTGGGAGTTTTTCGTGGCAGGCGCCGGAGCAAGCACCAAAGCAAGTTGTCAAAGTTGGCAGCTCCTCCAAAAAAGTGGCGTCTTGTTAAGCCGCTCCTTTATGGGATTGCTGGAGCTTTCGTTTTTCCCCCTTGTGCGAGTGAGCCGGCACGCTTGGGACACGCTGTTTATTGCCTATTGTGCGCTGATTATTCTTTATCTCGCTGGTTCGTTACTTTACAACCTGCTCCGATACCCACAGGCACTAAAGCAATGGGAGTCGCGTTTCATGTGCCAGCGGTGTGGTGCAATTGTTGAGCCGGAAGGACCGGCAGTGAATCAGGGGTAAGCGAGCAACGGCGGGGCCGCGGCTGTGGCCGATTTCTCCGATAATCAATCCAGAGCCATACGACGCAATATGCAATACCTCCAAGACAGCCATGCGCCAGCATCCAGGGAATTCCATAGGCGTAAAAGATGAATCCTAGCTCCAGGCGCACCAGATTAAACACAAACAATCCCATGCCGAAGACTGCCAACTCTGAGGTATTTTTGACGACGCTTCGGTTTCGATTCCAAAGCCAGGGCACGGAGCCGCAGAAGACATCAATAAATGTACAGGCGATGACGAATCGAACTTGAAGATCACCCCATTGCAGTGTGTCTTTTGACAAGGGCAACACCCGAAACCCAAGACCGTTTGAAATCCAGAAAATACATTCGCAGGTAATGTGTCTCAAGAATTGCCATTGAAACTGGTAGCAGATCAGCACCGTAAGAGCACACAAAAGCGCACGCAGCATCGTCTCGTGATCAGGATGAAATCGGTAACGGCGAATTGGCGTCATGACCAATACCTGTCACTGGACTGGCGAATCGCATATCGAAGCGCGTACCGCACGGCGACCAGCATCAAAAAGGTGAGAATTGCTGTTCCTCCGGCCCCGCCGTCTCTCGGCGGAGGTGGTGGCGGCGGTGGTGGATTAGGTGGGGGTGGAGGATTCGGCGCCGGGTTGGGAGCAGGTGGTGGATTGGGGGCTGGAGGATTTGGGTTTGGATTGGCAGGATTGACAGTACAGTTACTTCCGTCGAGCCGAGTCAAGCCGGGTCCAGCCGCTCCGCCTGCGAGCGTCCATGACTGATTTATTCTAAAACGACACCAACATGTTCCCGCGTTCCCCTCGACAAAAGTAATGCCCTCAGAATCCTGGGTCTTGTTCCTGAGGCCGACGGAACCGCCGGGTAGATCAAACCACATGATCTGATTGGGAGTGTGCTTCTTGACATTACGGGGAGCCTGATAGTCATCCCCACCGTAATTGGGGCCATTGAATGGAGGATAGAGATTGGGGTTGTTTACGGAAACGAAATTGAAACCGGCTGCTCCGGGCGCTCCGTCCGGCAAGTTGTGGTTTCCGGCGGGCGGCGTGCCTGCGGCGACCGGATTGACTACCGGTGCGCCGTCTTTGGTTCTGCTCGTACGAAAATATTGTCCTTCCGTACACTTGGCCAGATTATTTGTGTTTTTCGTGAGTGTGGCGACAACTTCAAATCCCAGGGCAAGGCGCTTTTGCAAAGGCAGGGCGGGAGCGATGGTTCCCAGAGTACAGGTGAAAGCTACCTGACCTGCTGGGCAAGTTCCCTGAGGTGGTGCTGCCACAAGAGCACATCCTGGACGCGGTAGCACGTTGCGGGCGCAATAAATGGCGCTCTTAGTATTGTTCGGCCAATTGATGGTCATTTGACTGCAGCCACAGTCATTGGTCTCTTTCAACTCATCTTTTTCTTGTTTTTCTTGCTTGTCATCCTTCTTCTGCATCAGGAGGATTGGTAGTGTGAAATCTCTTGCGATAAGCGTGCTGCCACCCAGGGCATCATGCACTTCCAGCCAAACAACATAGGGTTGCTGGCGGCGCGTATACTCATGAGCAAAATAAGGTTGTTTGGTTACTTCAGCCTGGCTATCGTCGCCTGGAGTCCACACATATTCGGTGATAGCAGCGCCGTCGGGAGACTCCGCCAGGGCCCTGATTTGTGCGCGGGCGCGGTCCTGGCTAGTCACACCGGTCAATTCCATGCGAACCAGAGGAGCAGGATGGATAACAACATGGACGGAGGCCTCGCCTTTCCTGTCGGTAGCTGCGAGAGCGACTGTAATGACATAATCCCCGGGCGGGACCGAAGAAAGGTCCCAAAGAGCCGTGATGCGATCGAAGGAGTCCTTGGAGCGCAAATCTCCTTGCGCAATCTGAATCCTGCGTTGGCCGGAAGCCGCCACAATGTTGGCCACAACAGGACTTTCCATTTCAACAGCGGGTTCGAATCTGGCTTCAATTAGAGCTTGCTGTTGCGTAGGAAGCACCTCGTCCTGCGCAGGAGAGATGATGACGATTTGCGCCGACGCCGCTTGCACCGTGACGGTGAGAAAGCAGCAACAAAGAATCTTTTGAAGTGGGCGTGCCACGAAAAATTTCATGATGACTTACCTCCGAAGCATTTTTGCTTTCTGTCCGAAGGAGGCCGAGTTGCAAGATGCCTGTGATTCGGTATACGAGCCTGAAGTGATGTCCGACCAACTCTGTGGATCGCTAAACGTATATCTCACGAACCATCGTGTCAAGCAATCATCGAGCACAGCCTGGTTTTTTGCTATCCGCTTTGAAATTCGGAGTAGTCTAATGCGAGATAACCGGTTAATTACGCCATTTGGCGTTAGGCCAAGAAGCGTGGTGACGAGGAGATCATTAGTCTTGCGGCGTGCGTGGCGGCGTTAGCTTGTTCGATTGTGGCTGGGGCGGGGAATGGGAGCTTACGCTGTGCGCGGCGAGTTCGCTGCTGCTTAGCGCGGACAGTCAGCTTGTGCGTCCGGCAGATTGGGCAAAGCACGCGCGCATTCTTCTGGTTTTTCGGCCGGCGCTCATCCGTCCTGCCGCCTTCCCAGGTGCGGGCCACAACGAACTGGACTCCAAGCTGGCAGAACACCTGAGGCAGACGCGCTCTGGACGTACCGTTGCCATGGTCCTGGATACGCTGCGGATCGTCGCATGAACCCAAATAGTGCCGTGCGTGATGAAGCGGCCTGTCGTAATGCAGCAAATAGATCATTGTTGGTTCTCCTCGGCTGTTGAATTTCCGCGTTTGCGGTTCACGCAACCCGAAGGGGCCAAGCGGATTGCTGCCTCCCAAGGCGGCGAGGAATAGTTTTGTGGAAGGGCAATCAAACTTGCCTTGGGGAAGGAGTCCGCAACCTAAAAGGCAAGAAGTATTCAGAGCCGAGCTTGCGTCCGCAGGGCGGCAGCAGAGTTTTCAAGCTTGGCGTGACCGTAAACCGGAATTCTTCAAGCCAAGGGAAAACAACGGTGGGTTGCGGGGCTTACGACCGGAGTCAAATAGGAAAACTGCTCATCTATCTTGCGCTGTTTTACAAGTTCGGCCCCCTGGCTCTGGCCAATTGCCAACTGCTAATGGCTAAATGCTGCATTGTGCATATGCACCCAAAAAACTCAAAAACATTTGGCCTTTTTGCGATTCAATGCGGACGCGCCCGCCATATCTATTAGCAACATAATCAATAATATAAATTTCTGCTTGACAACATACTTAAAGATGTGATCTACTGAAGATGGAGCCCCTAGGGGCTGCTGTAGTAGTCGTGATCTTTGACAACTGAATAATGGTGGAAGCCTTGGGTTTTAACCCAAGGTGAGCGCAAGCGAATGAGCGAGCGCCGAGGGAGAAGTGTGTGCGCGAGCCTTAACCGAATCGCGCGTGCACCCGGAGCAGTGTGTCCGGTTGCCGCCGCCTTTAACCGTTTGCTCCGCGGCAGACACGGAACAAAAAAGCCCTCAAAAACCAACTAAGTCCTGGGTTACCAGCAACTTGCGCAGATGTCACGGATACAGCATAGGTCTTTTTGCAAAATGTGTACTTACTGGTTAACACCCCGGCTCATCCCCAATGTTTTGTGCGGGTTGCCGAAGCTCCGCTGGTGGCGGACAGCAGTGTTTTGCCCTCTCAGACGTCTTCCTTAGCCTGCCCGCCGTGGCCGGTATCCTTCGTGGTTTGAAAGGTTTTGCTGCTGGTTTTGCCTTTCCCTGTTCCCTGTCCCCTAGTTTCTCCGAGGTGGAGCTCGCGAAGCCGAAGGATGGTTGAAGGTTTTGGGTTCCCTGTGGCCTGTGGCCTATGGCCTATGGCCTGTGACCTAACCTTTGGGTTCCCTGTGGCCACTGTTACTGAAGTGAAAAAACGACGCAAAACATCATCTCCGACAACGATGGGTGTGTTTTCAATAGCTTGCTCAGATGCTCAGATGGATGAGGATGCAAGATCCTCATCTGCAACAACCATGTATTGTGTTTTCAATCACTTGCTCAGATGATCAGATGGAAGGGCAGTTTTCCGCAAATTGAGCCGTTTTGTGGGCATTTGCGGCGATAAGAGCTGCGGGCTGCTTTAAAAAGGTTTTCAGTTACTCGACCGATGCTTCTCCGGCAGAAACTGCAACGCCAGAATTGTCTGATCGTCCAGTTTGGGCGAACCTGCCCTGAAAGCTAAAACTTCCTGGATGCAGCGCTCCACGATCTCTTTAGAACCGAGCTTATGGCACTGGCTTAGCAGGTTTCGCAAAAGGCCGTCGGCGTACTGCGCGCCTTCGGGGTTTTGTGCTTCAGAGACTCCGTCTGTATAAAGCACAAGGGCCTCACCAGGAGCTACGTTAATGGTGGTAGTTGAGAACTTCTGGTCCTGGAACAATCCCACCGGCACACCTGTGGATTGAATCACGTCGACGCCATTTGCCCTGATATGGAATGGGTAAACGTGGCCTCCATTACAAATCTCGACGGCCCCATACTCATCCGCCCGGCCCACGATAAGAGTGGCGTACTGGGTCGGCAAGGTGCTGGCGGAGAAGATGCGATTGGCGCGCTCAACTAACTGGGCCAGCGGAAGGCCGGCCGGAACCAGGGCGCGAAACATGGCGTGGAGGTTTGCCATCAGCATGGACGCAGCCACGCCCTTGCCGGAAACATCGCCTACCATGAAGTAAAGATGCTTGCCGTCATGGAGCAGGTCGCAATAGTCGCCGCTCACCAGGCCGGCAGGTTCATAGTGATAAGAGGTCTTCCAACCTGCGGCGGTCAGGTCCTGCCTGGGCAAGAGGCCAGCCTGGATGCGGGCAGCCAGTTCCAGGTCTTGTTCCAGGGCGCGCTGCTCGGCGGGCTTGAGGCAGTCAAGACAAAAGCGCGTAAGCGGGTCGGCCAGAAGCCGCCCTGCTTCCACAGTTCCGTTGCACTCTACGCACACGCCATAAGAGCCTGCTTCAACCCGTTCCAGCGCCTTATCTACCTCTTCCAGCAACTGGACCAGATTGGCAGTTTGGGATTTTGCCGCCGCACCCTCGAGCTTTTGGCGGCGAAGGAGCAATTGATCTCGAAGCAGGTTGAGATCGCTGACCTGAGTCGCCATGGAAATTTCCCTTCTCCTCATCATCTGAATCGCTGGAATCGAATGAAGATTCAGATTATTTCCAGCGTCTGCGGTCAATAAATTAGCATCCTCCAACCAGAAGCAGCTATCCAGTTGTTGCCACCGAACAAAAAAGCAGTTTTTAGCCAGAAAATACTGCATCTCCTATGGAAAGGTTCAACATCATTCGGTATTCTGCCAATTGAGATGGCAACGCTGCAGACCAGCTCGGCCGCAACCTGGATTCCGCTTTCCGCGCTCCTGGGTGCTCCTGTTTACGACGTATCCGGCGAGCTGGCGGGACACGTGCGCGAGTTGGCCCTTTCGCCCCGGGACGATGCCGCGCGCATTTCAGACTTCATCGTAAAGACGTCGGATGGCGATCGCATGCTGCCGGCTAAAGCCGTTGCCGGACTGGATGGGAGGAGCATCAAGAGCAAGAGTAAATCCAGTGAATGGCCGCCTGTGGTCAGCTCCGAAGGCATGCTGCTACTGGAGCGCGACCTGCTGGACCAGCAGATCATTGACGTAAAAGGCCGCAAGGTGGTCCGGGTGAATGACGTGGATCTGCGCCCCGAACCCGTCAATGGCAGCTTGCGTATGAAGATCGGGCAGGTGGATATTGGCTTGCGTGGCGCCGTTCGGCGGTTGTTGAAAGGCCTGGCTCCGCGCCAGGCAGTGGAGGCGCTGGCTGAGCGCCTGCCTGAGCGAGCCATCCCCTGGGAGGCGGTTGACCTGATTGAGACTGATCCGGCCCGGCGGGTCCATCTGAAGCTGGAGTACGACCGGCTCTCCAAGCTCCATCCGGCGGATATCGCGGACATTCTGGAAGAGCTTGCCCCGGCCGAGCGCGAAGCCGTATTTGAGTCCCTGGATGACGAAGTGGCAGCCGAGGCGCTGGAAGAGATCAATCCCAGACTCCAGGTGGAGCTGATGAGCTCCATCGATTCGGACAAGGCTGCTGACATTGTGGAGGAGATGGATCCCGATGCCGCCGCCGACCTGCTCGGCGACCTGCCGGTAGAGACCACGGAAGAGATCCTGGAGGAGATGGAGCCGGAGGAGCGCCAGGAAGTGGCCGAACTGCTGGAGTTCGCGGAAAACACCGCGGCCGGCCGGATGACCAACGAATATCTTGCCTTGCCTCCGGATGCCACGGTGGGTGAGGCCATTGACAAGCTGCGAGAATTTGAAGGTCCACCCGAATCCATCAGCACTATCTACCTGGTCAATGGAGACGACACACTGGTGGGAGCCGTGCCCCTGGTGTCCCTGGTGCTGGCGCCGGCCGGGACCAAACTTTCTGCTCTCACTCCGGCCGAGGTGATCTCCTGCAACATCGGATGCGGCGAGAAAGAGGTGGCCGAGATGTTTGATAAATACAATCTGCAAAGCCTGCCTGTGGTAGATGAGAACCAGCACCTGACCGGAGTTATCACCGCGGATGACGTGATCAGTTTGCTGCGCGGCAAGATGTGAAATAACAGCAACTAGCAGTTAGCAATTAATTAGTAGCGAGCCAACCCCCAAAACAAACCATTTGCAGAGCAGTACATTCTGTTTTGTGGCTGACAGTTTGAATGTTGTTGTTCTTTGCGTTGGCTCTCGTTTATTCTGCGGACGGTAGTTGATTCTGGCTATGAACGTGTCTGATGAGAAAGCTCAAGCACTGGAAGACCCGGACGCTCCTCCTGTTGGCGGTCATCGGGCCCGGATTTATCACCGCGAACGTCGACAATGATGCCGGCGGCATCTATACCTACTCTCTTGCTGGCGCCCAGTTCGGTTATACCCTCCTCTGGAGTCTGATTCCCATCACCATTGCCCTGATCGTGATTCAGGAGATGTCTGCCCGGATGGGCGCGGTGACTGGCAAGGGCCTGAGTGATCTGATCCGTGAAGAATATGGGTTTCGCGCTACCTTCCTGATGATGGTCCTGCTCATCGCCATCAATTTCATGAATGTGATTGCCGAATTCATCGGGGTCGCCACCAGCCTGGATTTGTTTCACGTCATTAAGTATGTCAGCGTGCCCCTGGCTGCCGTGGCCGTGTGGTTTCTGGTCATCAAAGGCAACTACAAATCGGTAGAGAAAATCTTTCTGACTGCTTCATTCTTTTACGTCTGCTACATCATTGCCGGGTTTCTGGCAAAACCGGACTGGCTGCATGCGCTGAAGGCCACAGTGGTGCCGCCGCGCGGCCCCGATGGCCACATGGATTATCTCTGGCACAAAGAATACCTCTACATGTTGATTGGTACCATCGGAACCACGATTGCTCCGTGGATGCAGTATTACCTGCAGGCATCCGTGGTGGAGAAAGGAGTGACGGCGCGCCACTATAAAGCCTCGCGGCTGGACGTGATCATAGGCTGTTTTTTTACCGATATCGTCGCCTGGTTCATCATTGTGGCCTGCGCGGCCACCCTGTGGCGTCACGGGCAAACCGACATCACCAATGCCGCCGATGCGGCCCGGGCCTTGCGACCCCTGGCCGGAAATTACGCTTATATCTTATTCGGCGCGGGATTGTTTAATGCTTCGCTCTTTGCCGCTTCCATCCTGCCCCTCTCAACCGCTTATACGGTTTGTGAAGGTCTGGGATTTGAGTCCGGACTGGACAAAAAATTTAGCGAAGCCCGGTTTTTTTACTGGTTATATACGGTCCTGGTAGGTGCGGGAGCGTTCACCGTACTTTTGATTCCCAATCGGCTTTTGATCAAAGTCACAGTCCTCTCCCAGGTGCTCAACGGCATCCTGTTGCCGCCGGTGCTCATTTATATGTTGCTGTTAATTAATAAGGAGAGGCTGATGGGAAAATATGTGAATTCCCGGTTATTCAATTGGATTGCCGTGATCACTACGGCAATCATGATTGTGCTTACCGTGATTTACGCTGTTCTATCGCCGACGGCAAGCTAAGCTTGCCATCCCCCAGGTCTCTAACCAGCGCAACATCCGCTTCCAGAAAGTCATAGCTCGGCATTTCCGTGAGTGTAACCCAACGGAGGTCGCGGAAGATTCGGTTTTGGATCTCGCCCACGTACTCGCGCACCACGTAGAAGTGCAGTTCGACGGAGGTTCCGTTGTCATATTGATGGCGGATAGTCGTCACCTTTGGTCCGATCACGGCACGGATGCCAAGCTCTTCATCCAGTTCCCGGGAGAGTGCGCCTGTGGGCGGCTCCTCCGGTTCAACTTTGCCGCCGGGAAACTCCCATTTAAGCGGCATGGGCTGGTGCCGGGTGCGTTGGCATATGAGGATTTTATCTTCGTGAACAATGAGGGCCGCCACCACCTGTTTCATCAGCTTTTGGTCTCAGAAGCGAGGCTCAGCGTTGCTATGGGTTGAATGCGTCTCAGGCCTTTGACGGCCGGAAAGATCGCCGGATGGATCGCTGCCGCCAGCGCATGCAGGCCCAGGATGAGCGTGCTGGCAGGCGTGTTCAGGAATTCATCGTTGATGCAGTAGACATGCCCATTCAGTGCTGCTTTGGTTTGCTCCCAGTCGCGCCTGCTTACGATTTTCTCCAGCGGCACGCGGTCACCCGCTCCACACCACGCGGCTACGATCACATCAGGATTGGCGGAAGCGACTTCCTCGACCGTGACCTGTTTTCCGGGCTGACCGAAGAATCTTCCGCCTGCTGCTTCGACCAGTTCTGCTACCCAGTGTTGAGAGAGGATCAGCGGCTTGCCCCATTCTTCGCAGTAGACCAGAGGTCTCTCTGCGCCTGACATTGCTTCGCGAACAGAATCGATGTCGCCCTGCATCCGGGAAATTACTTTCAACCCGCGCTCCTCCGCACCCATGATGCGGGCGATGGTCGCGATATCGGCAAAAACATCAGCCAGCGATTTAGGCGCGAAGGCCACAAAGGCTACGCCGGATTTCATGATCTCAACCAGCGACTCCACCTGATAGGGAACTGAAGCCATGACCAGGTCGGGTTTGGCGGCCAGGATCTGATCGGACTGAGCAGTCCAGGAGTCCTCCACCACGGCGCATTGTTTCTCATTGATCTCCGGGCAGACTTCCAGACAGTACCTGGTGCACGCCACCAGCCTGTCCAGCAAGCCCAAATCGCGCAGCGTGACGGTGATGCTCGGCTGCAACGAGACCACTCGCTGAGGAAGGTAATTTTCTGGCATCATTGGATTATATGTGGAGAGCACGTTGAATTACTCCGAGAAGGTCCTGGATCATTTTGAGCATCCGCGCAACGTTGGCGACCTCGCCGGCGCGGACGCACAGGCGCGGGTGGAGAATCCCGTGTGTGGCGACATCATGGACCTGGCGGTAAAGCTCTCCGGCGACCGCATTGAGGATGTTCGTTACCGCATACGCGGCTGCGTGGCCGCCATTGCGGCCGGATCGTGCCTCACAGAGATGCTCAAGGGGCGTTCCTTGGGAGAGGCCAGCACTATCAAACGCGAAGAACTCCTGCAAGCCCTGGATGGGTTGCCGCGCGCCTCACAGCACGCTTCCCATTTGGCCATGGATGCGCTGGGGGCGGTATTGAGCAAGTTGAGACATACCTGATTCTTACACTGGATTAACACTGATTTCAAAACAAGAGGTGGTTGTATGCGGTAGTCATTTGCCGGTGGCCGGCCAGTAGACGCTCCACCCCTTCGCTCTGGCGATGGCTACTAATCCTGGCGTCGGTCCCACAGCAAATGCACGGCCCGCCAGCTCCAGCATGGCGGCATCGTGGATGGAGTTTCCCATGCAGATATCGACTGGTTCCGGAATATTTTTTCGGATTGCAACGGCCTTTCCTTCGTCAGTGGGGACTTGAATCAGGCGGTCTGTGGCCAGTCCGTTTTCGATCTCTACGGTTACGGCCAATACGCGCTCGCAAGAGATACCAAAGTGCTTTACTCCGGCACAGATGGACCAGAAATTGGTTGAACTCACCGCCCACAACTCGGATCCGCTTTTGATGAGCCGTTGCGTGAGTTCCTGCATTTCCGAAAACATACGTGGTTCGACCACACTAGAAAAGAATTCTTCTCCGGCCTCTTCCAGCTGGGATTCAGGAACGCCGGCATTGATGGTGACCATCTCGCCGCACATGGTCTCTTCATCCACTCTGCCTGCCTTGTAATCGTTATAGCGATGCAAAGCCCACTTAGCGATATTTTCCGGAACCAGTCCGCGCTCAATTTCCCAGTAAAAAAAGTCCGCGCCGGAATCTCCTTCCCATAGCGTCCCGTCGCAATCGAAGACGGCCACCCTGGGTTGAAGTGCCACCACCGATTCAACAAAATGGAGAGCGGCAGGGGGCAGCATTTGGGAATCTGAGGTCTTGATTTTCAAGCAGACGATCCTGAATACAATTTCTCAAGGTCTGCCGGCGTATCCACATTCAGTACGACATATGGATCGGCAACGGGGAGATAGCGGATGTGACTTTGGTTGGCATGTTCCATGTCACGAGCGGTGCTTCCAGCTGGGGCGCGTAGAAAGGCTTCAATCATCTCCCGGCCAATCACAATGGGATGGCCGTGCTGGCCGCCGTATTCGGCAATTTCAGCCCAGATGTCGTCATTCGATTTCAGGAATTCGTCTTTTAGCTGCTGAACCGTCTGCGGACTTACAGCGGGACGATCCACCAGGGTTACTATAGCGGCGTCGCGGCCGCGGTTCAGCACCTCCTCCAGCCCGCGCTGCAGAGAGCTGAACTGGCCTTGGTCGGGAGATGGGTTACGGACCAGGAAAGCGGCGTTGGCGTAGATAATGGGTGCAAGATTTTGTTCGTTCGCGCCCACCACCACAATCACCAGCTCAGTAAGCGGCTGGAGTACGCGGATGGCCGAGGCTAGGAAGGTTTCTCCTTGCCAGGGCAGCAAGGCCTTGTCCTGACCCATGCGGGTGGACGACCCGGCAGCCAGAATCACACCGGCAAATGAAGGGGCTAGCCGCATACAGGAACAATACTACAAATTTGTGAACCCGATTTAAGGTTTCGGAGGAACAGCCGTTCCTGTGGTACCCGGGGTGGGCGCCGCGATGCCGGATTCTGCATTGTAAGCTTCTACGATCTGCCTGGTGATCATGGCATCCTTTCGGATCCAGAGCACCGGGGCCGACTGTGGGTTGGAGACATCAAAGACTGCGGTGTAACCATTGGAGGCGACATACTTCTCCAGTACGGGAAGCATTTTCTTGACGATGCGGCCGACAGCCTCCTGCTGCGCCTCCTGGGTCTCAGCCTGATAGTCAGCGAAGCTGCGGTCAAAAACCTTCTGTTTGTCCTGAATTACCTTGGCTCGCGCCGCGCGCTCCTCTTCGTTCAGTTTAGCGCTAACGGCCTGGAAATCATCTTTCAGCTTCTTGAGCTCATCATCCTGCGCTTTCAACGCGCTCTGTTTCCCGGAAAATCTCTGCATCAGCGTGGCCGCCTCTTGCTTGCCTTCATTGCAGGTGACCACAGCCTCCTGAAGGTTCACGAATGCAATTTTGGAAGGAACGGAGGCGGGAGCAGAGACTGCCGCTGTCGCCTGGCCAAAACAGGCGGTGGAGACAAGCAGAACAGTACGGGATATTACGGACAGAGTGGTTTTCGATGGAACCAGCATTAAAGTTGTGCTCCTTGTGATGGAGAGTAGCTCACAATGAGAGCTTCCGCGCCAGTAGGGGTTTTGCGCGCCGGGTTAGATCTCTGTATTGAGCGGTTGCCAAATGGTATCACTGCTTAAGGATTTCCGCAGCCTTCAGGCTCTTCATGTGAGGCAGGGGAGCTTCCGAGTTGCGGCGGATGGCGATCATCTCCGCCACAATGGAGATGGCAATTTCCTCCGGCGTGATGGCGCCGATATCCACTCCTACCGGCGCAAACACGCGCGCCAGTTTTTCCGCCGCGATGCCTTCCTTTTCCAATTCCTTATAGATGGCAATGGTCTTGCGCTGCGAGCCGATCATGCCGATGTATCGCGCCGGGGTCTCGGCGGCCCAGCGCAGCACCCGCATGTCGTCGCGGTGGCCGCGAGTCACGATGACGATGTACGAGGATTCATTCGGTGCCAGCTGGGCCATCACCGGCTCGTAGTCGTCGGCGTAGATGTCGCGGGCCTCGGGGAAGCGCTCACGGTTAGCGTAGGTTTCTCGGTCATCTGTGACCACTACATCAAAACCGGCGAGCCGTGCGACCTTGTAGAGACTCCAGGCGACATGGCCGGCGCCAAAAATGTAGAGGGTGGAGACCGGCAGCACTGGCTCGACAAAGATTTCCAGCGTTCCTCCGCAGACCAGCCCGGTATAGTATTTGGGATCGTTGTTCAGATTGAACTTCAAGGTCTGCGGTTTTTCGGATTGCATGACGTCGCGCGCGGCCTGCCAGACTTCTGCCTCCACGCATCCGCCGCCAATGGTCCCGACAATGGAGCCGTCATCGCGCACCAGCATTTTGGCCGTCTCAAATGACGGGATGGAGCCGCGCACATTAATAATGGTGGCCAGCGCGCCCCTGCGACCCTGCTGGCGAAGCCGGGTTATTTCTTCGTAGACATCCACCGGATTATTGTAGCCTGAAGGCCTTTGTATCGGGGTATCGGGACATCGGTGCATCGGGATATCACCACCCGGCCTGGCCAACCGCAAGGACCTGGCAAAGCCCCAATAGCCGTAGCTTAATCTGGTACACTCCCTACTTCGCAAGGGAGATCGTTTTTCATGAAGGCCGTTCGCATCCACGAGTTCGGCGGGCCGGAAGTGCTGAAGTTTGAAGATGTGCCGGACCCGCCGCTGCGCCGGGACCAGGTTCTGGTGAAAGTTGAGGCGGTCGCATTGAACCACCTCGATTTGTTCATCCGCAAAGGCTTGCCCAACGTGAAGCTGCCCCACATCAATGGCAGCGATGTCTCCGGCAAAATTGCCGAAGTGGGCGAATACATTACCGACCTCAAGCCGGGGCAGAGAGTGTTGCTCGCGCCCATGACGTTCTGCGGCGTTTGTCCAGCCTGCGCTGGCGGTCAGCAGAACCTGTGTCCGCAGTTCAGTGTGCTGGGGTATCTGAACGACGGCGGCGATGCCGAGTACATCGCCATCCCGCGTGCGAACGTGCTGCCCATTCCCGATGAGTTGACTTACGACGAAGCGGCGGCCGTCCCACTGGTTTTTGTGACTGCCTGGCACATGCTGGTCAGCCGCTGCCACGTGAAGCCGGGCGACTTTGTGCTCGTCCTGGGAGGCGGCTCAGGAGTAGGCTCAGCCGCTATTCAAGTCTGCAAACTTTTCAATGCCCGGGTGATTGCCACCGCGGGCGATGAAGCCAAGCTGGAAAAATCCCGCGAACTGGGCGCGGACTACGTGATCAATCATTACCAGCAGAAGATCGCGGATGAAGTCAGGAAAATCACCAGCAAGGCGATGTGCGATATTGTCTTCGAGCACGTAGGCAAGGCCACGTGGACGGAGAGCATGAAGTCGCTTAAGCCGGGCGGAAATCTGGTGACCTGTGGCGCAACCACGGGCCCCGAGGCGAGCTTTGACATACGCTTCCTCTTTGCGCGGCAGCTTTCGTTCCTGGGATCGTTCATGGGGACTATGGGTGACTTTCATGAGGTCATGAAGCACATCTTTTCCGGCAAACTGAAGGCGGTGGTGGACAAGAGCTTTCCTCTGCGAGAGGCAAGGGCGGCACACGAGCGCCTGGAGAAAAGTGAGCAGTTCGGCAAAGTGATTCTGAATCCTTGAAGGAGTTCGGTTATGAGCGGCGCGGACCCTGGAAATTTCGGAAATGACGATGCCTCGGACTGGGTCTATGACCTGGAGGAGTCGAACGGGGCTGATCTGCTGAAAGAGGCTTTTTCCGATGTCAACGCTCACAGCTATGAAGCGACCGATTGCCGCATTGCCCTGGCCGCGGCCGAAATCATTGCTGCAGCAAAAGGCCAGCCGCCCACCGACCTTCCCGAAAAAGCGCGCAAATGGCTGGGCAATCAGGAAGAAGTGGAAGACATCAAGGCCTTGGCCAAAAAAGCGATTGCGGTGGTCAACAAGATCAGCGTCAAGTCGGACCTCAGAGACGAGTGGGAAGAATCAGATTCATGGCACGAGTGGCAACAGGTAGTGGAAGGCTTGCGACGGCGCCTTCAGGGATGATTAATCGGGACATCAGATCAGCGGAAGAAATTCGGTGAAGTGCTGTGAGCCAAGCCGCAATCCACGATTTCATTCGTGACGCAGGATCACCATGGGATCCACCTTCACTGCTCTCCTCGCCGGCAAATAACTGCCCAGCAAACCGGTGGCGGCGAGCGCCAGTCCTACTCCCGCAAAAGTCAGGGGATCGGTGGGCTGGATGGAATAGAGCAAGCTGCTGAGAAAGCGTGTAAGCGCCACTGCGCCTGCCAGCCCCACCAATATCCCGGCGGAAGCCAGGATGAAATTCCTCCCGACGAATACCTTCACCAGGTCGAAGCGGCGTGCGCCCAGAGCTGCGCGAATTCCGATTTCGTGGGTCTGCTGCAGGACAGAGTAAGAGACCAGGCCATAGATTCCCACCAGCGCCAACAGCAGCGCGATGCCCGCGAAGCTGCCAATCAGCAGCGCCGGGTAGCGGCGCATGAAGACTGCGGGAGAACCCTCAATCACCTGTTCCATGGTCAGCACGTCAGACACCACAGCCGAGTGATTCAAGGCGCGCACCTCTTGCCGAATTGCCGCCGCCATGCTGCCGGCATCGGATGAAGAGCGGACCATCAGGTCGACATCAGAATCGGCAAATACCAGGGCCGGAAAGTACACCACAGACGTTACGTCTGAATCCGGGCTGACCACTTTTTCGTTGGCCACCACGCCTACGATTTCCCACGGACCCGGGGCCCAGACGAAACTGATGCGCTGGCCGATTGGGTTTTGGCCAGGAAAGAAGCAGTGCACCAGGTTTTCATTCACCACTACTGATTTTGGAGCGTCCGGGTTATCGCGGTAGCTGAACTCCCGGCCACGAAGCAAAGGGATTCCCAGGGTGTGAAAATAGCTCGCACTAATGTCGCGGACATGGACCGAACGGGACTGTATGTTGGGGTCGTTGGCCGGCCTCCCGACAATGGTGAGGCTGCCAGTGTTGCCGCCCCCGCCAAGAGGCAGCAGGTTTACTGTGGCCACTCCATCCACGCCGGGCAGCGCCGCCACGCGATCCATCAGGGCTTGGTAAAAAGCCGAATTCGCTGCGGCTGTGGAACCAGGCATTGAGGTTCTCAGGGTCAGGAGGTTGTGGGTATTGAAGCCGGGATCCGTCCGCAACAGGCGGAAGGTGCTCTTCATCATCAATCCAGCACCGGCCAGGAGAATAACGGCGGCCGCAAACTCGCAAGCCACCAGCACGCTGCGCAAACGCTGCCTCGCGCTGCCGCGCGAGGTGTTGCCTTCCTGCTTCAAATATCCCTGGGGGTCACGGCGCGAGGACTGCAAAGCCGGCCCCAGTCCAAACAGGATTCCGGTTACCAGTGATGCGGCAAAGGTGAAGACGAGGACCCTTGCATCCAGACCCGCCTGTTGGAGATACGGCATGAAGGCGCGAATTGACGTGGGGATCGAGCTCACCAGGAGATACACGGCAAGCCGGGCGAACGTCAGGCCCACAACACTGCCTAAGGCCGCGAGCAGCAGGCTTTCCGTCAAAATCTGTCGCGCAATCCGCAAGCGCCCAGCGCCTGCCGGATAGCCAGCTCTTTTTGCCTGGCTGCCGAGCGGGCCAGCAGGAGGCCGGCGACATTCGAGCAGGCAATCAGCAGCACAAACGCCACAGCTCCCAGCAGGATGAGGAGCAGCTGCCGCACTGGCCCGAGAACATCGTTTTGCAGTGGAACCAGCCGGATTTGTTTTCCCTGGTGAAACTTGGGGTCGTCGTGCGCGATCCGCAGCGCCAGGGAATTCATCTGCGTTTGCGCCTGGGCAAAAGTGACGCCCGGTTTGAGCCGGCCAACCACATTCAGCCAGTGCCAGTATCTCCGCTGTTGTTGATTGACCGTGGGGCGCACCGGCATCCACAGGTCCGGGTCACCAACCTTGGCAAACTGGAAATCCGCCGGCAGAACTCCAACGATGGTGGCTGGTTGCTCATCAAGCACCAGGACTTTCCCCAGAATGTCCGGGTCATGATCGAAATGTTGTTGCCATAAATGATGGCTCAGCATCACTACCATTGCACCGCCCACGGACTGCACCTCTGCGCGAAATTCCCGGCCCAGCATCGGCTGCACGCCCAGCGTGGAAAAGGAGACGGCCGCCGCGGTGGTCGCGGACGGCCGCGAAATCTTGTCCAGCGTGGTCGCTTCACAAATCGAGGTGCACCGGAAGTACGGCGGGGTCGTGCCGGAACTGGCTTCACGGACGGCGAACGCGGTGCCGTGGTCGGGCCATCGGGCGAGATCGTCTGGATGT
>DATDGH010000388.1:0-6411 GCA_036522215.1 Candidatus Angelobacter sp.
GATGCCTGCCGGAAGAAAGAGCCAGGGAGGTATTCAAACTGCTGGAAAAAGTCAGATAGTGGGAGACGTTATCCACATAGATCCGCATCGCCGTGATCGGCTTCGATGACTTAGCGCTGGCCACCACCTGCACTGGCGAGGAGTCAGTGCTGCCGGCTGTAGGAGTACAGACCGTCACGCCGATGGAAGCCGCAGAGCAGCTACCCGGTGGAGGAGGCGGCGTAGGACTTCCGCCGAACACATCAGTCATCGCCGTAGCCCCGGCTGCCGCTCCCGGATAACTGCCGGTCCCGATTGCCTGCATGACGGTACGCAGCAGGTTCTGGTGCTGATAATGGGCTGACGTCTGAAAACCTTTCTTTACCTGTGGCCCGGCCACCACGGCCACAACGTGTCCTCCGCCCCACGATGTATCTGAGGTGGACGCCTCATCGAACACGATCATCAGAATGCCGTCTTTCTGGAATGCAGCATTGTTCAGCAAAGGAGCAATGTTCGTCTTCAGCCATTGATCAGCCTGCTGGAGTGAGCCATTGTGAGCATCGTCGTTCACGTTGGGAACCACAAAGGAAAAATCCGGAAGCTGATCGTTATTCAAGTCTTTGGCAAACTGGGTGAAGGGAACCAGGTTCAGCTTCTCCGCACTGCTGTTGACCACATCCGAGAGATAGGAGAACGGATTGTGGTGCCGCAGATAAGCGCCTGAATCTCCTCCGGTATACCCAACGAAGGGCAAGCTTTCGGCGTAGCTTTTCCAGGTCTTGCCTGCGGTCAGCAGGTGGCGGACGACGTTGTCGACGTTCACCGTGCCGGAAAAACCGTCGTCATTGGTGATGATCTGACCTGTGGTCAGCATGAAGTAATTGCCAATCGAAGGATGAGTGTTCGCGTAATACTGTGTGGACAACACGTTCTGCGACGCCAGGCTGTTAAGGTATGGCATGGCCGAATTGCCGATCACGCTGGAGTAGCCGTGGTTCTCTTCCAACACTACGACCACATGCGAGGATGAAGGCACTTGAGCATTGAGCAAAAGGGGGAACAGCAGGAACGAGACCAGAAACAAAAACTTCTTCACAAAAAAAAACTCCAGAGAAAAATTTTCTTCCTGTCACTTGAACCAAAGCATTTTTCTTTAATGCGCTCCGTTCCAAAGGCAGGAGCTGCGCGCCGGCCTTCGACAGAGAGGACATGACTCCCTTTTTGCCTGTCTATGCCCGACTAAAAGTCGGGCTCTGATAGGTGTGTTCACCGGAATACACATCTGCAAAAATGCTCTAGCGTTCTGGTAACCCTAAACAGCGATCTACTCTGCCTGTAGAGGCAAAAACCTTAACTTGGGAGAGGAATTGCCCTGAATTGGGGACTGGGGATCTACGTAAGGTTGATTACTCTGCCGGCATCTCGGGGTGGGCATCGAAATGGGCCAAGGCCCGCAATCGCACTCGGTGGCCATAACTGAAAGCCCAAATCATGGTGGTGAAGGTGAGCACTCCTATCAAAATGGGTGAGATCACCAGGACCAGTGCTGCCTGCAGCCGGTAAATCAGAATGATCCTGATGATAAGCTCGCCTACAAATACACATCCCCAAACCGTGGTGATCAAGCGGTGGCAAAAACGCACTTCGGACAGCTGCCAGGAACGGTTGAACCTGACCTGACGCTCGGGTGCGGTGCCGGCAATGAAATACCGGGCAAAATAAAACATCATCGGGCGCGGTAAAAGTAGCGAAACAAAACAGGCCACGCCGAAGGCGCCGGTAAACATGGACTCGCGCACCAGCAACAGACGCGGGCTACCACCAAAGAGCATGGCCACACCGTCGGCAATCAATCCCAGCAGGACCACAATCGAAATCGGATCGAGTTGGTGGTGGCGAAGCAGATCGAATGCACTCTTTCCAAATGGAAACGCGGCGGCAACCAGCAGGGCCGTCAATTCCGAGGGAGAGAAGTAGCGCTTCGAAAGCTTATACAAGACCACCGGAAACACCGCGTTCAAGACGATCCCCCAAACAATGTTGCCCACGGGAGGCCGGGTCACCTGAGTTGGAGCGGCAGCAGCCTGCATAGGTATTGAAGCAGTTTCGCAATACTGATCGGCGAGACTGCATTGCCAATTCATTATAAGGGTCAGACGGGTCAGACATTTGCCTTCGGGTTTCACACGTAACATGTTGATCTGTAAGCGATTCGCCCGAGAGCGGTTGAAAAAACGCCTCTCTGAGAATTTTCCCGAAATGAAACAGATATTAAAAAATCCTTAATAGTTCTGTTGCATTCTACGGACGAGCGGGTTAGAGTTCCACTCCTACGAGAGCCGAGCGATCTCGGCGGTAATTCTTCCCAAATCCTCATCGAGGAGGATGACGTCCATGCGCAACCGTAGCTTCCGATTTCTGTTTGTCGTGATGATGCTTACAGCAAGTCAGTTTCAGGCCCAAGGTCCAGTGAAGTCGCAGCCTGTGGGGCGGCAAAGCATGACTCTGACGCCAGAGGAGAGGTCCGCGATGCAGAATACCTTGCTCTCTGACGCGCGGGTCCAGCAGGTGGTGAATGCTGGGGGAGCACGCGTCACCCTGGGTGAAGCACAGGCCGACAAATACGAGACTTTGGCTTATATCAATGGTGAAACACAGAAACTGCCAACCCACAGGGTGTGGGCAACGGTTTTCAACCCTAAAACCAATAAGGCGCTGGAGGTGTTGATGGCACTCGAGAAAAACACCATACTCGAGGTTCACGAGATCAACCCATCCGATGTACCGTTGTCCCGCGAGGATGTGGCCGAGGCATTGGCGCTGGCCAAAGCCTCGGACCAGGTGCGTAGCCTCGTCGGCAGTAGCATCGATCAGTTCGTGGCATCGGACCCGGGGAACACTATCCGACTTCCCTTCGCTGCGCAAGCCCTGCGTGTGCGCAGTGCTGATCCAAATGATTCATGCAGCACCGATCGTTGCCTCAATCTCTTTTTCAAAACAGAAAACGGCTATCTTCCGTTGCGTACCAGCGTGGATTTGACTCGACACACGCTCACGGTAAGTGCTGGCCAGCCGGCGAAAGGAAAACATCCATGAACAGCAATTTTTTTTGGCGCTCCTCGCTTCCAATCATTGTGGCGATGTGGATTTGCACGTCTTTGGCTGCTGGACAGACCTTACCCCCCAAACCTCCGCCCGACTGCGTCCATGCAGTCACCCAGAATTTTCCGACGACCGGTACGCCGGTCTCGACCTGGACGATTTGCTGGAGGGAAGTGCAGCCCGGTAACCCGAAAGATCCGAATGGTTTGGTCATTGGCCCGGTCTTTTTCAAGAAATCTCCAAGCTCCCCGGACGTGCTCATCATATACGACATGCGAATTTCCGAGATCTTTGTTCCCTACCATGACGGCAACAGGTACTACGACATAAGCGATATACAACCTTCATTTGTTGCGCTTTCATCGGCGGACTGCCCGCAGAGCCAGGGAGTGCTGCTTAATGCAGACGTGTGCAAGGAGGTCCATGATCGCGGACTTATGTGGAAGGATCCGAACACGTATGCATCGCGCCGGGGCGAGGAGTTAAAGCTTTGGTGCATGCTGCAAGCGGTCAACTACCTCTACATTGAGGAATACACTTTCCGCGATGATGGAGTCATCATGGGACGGATGGCGGCAACTGGCCAGAACCTGGGATCAGGAGAACAAGAGGTTGCGCACTCCCATAGTCCCTTTTGGCGAATTGATATTGATTTGGATGGCGTCACAAATTCTGTCGCCCATCTAAAGCATATCGAAGACATCACCAACCCAGCGGGCACGGCGATGGATACCTCTACCACCATCACCACGGAGGAGGGTTTTACCTGGGATGCACGAACTCACGACATGATGGAAATCTCCCATGCTGCCTTCAAGAATGCTCAGAATAACCTTTCCACATACCATCTGGTTCCCCTGGTTACAGGTGGAGGACTTACCCAGGATTACGAGAAGTTCACGCAGAATGATTTTTGGGTGACGCCTTACGATCCCAACCAATTGGAAGCCAGGTACCTGGATATTTACGTGCAACAGCACCGGTCTGTGGCCAACACCGACATCGTCGCCTGGTTCAAGAGTTCGTTGCATCACCATCCCCGTGATGAGGACGGTGTGTTTAACAATGGCAACTTCATTGGTGTAACCGACACGATGTGGACCGGGTTTATGCTGATGCCGAATGATCTGTTCGATTGTTCGCCGTTTTATCCGCTTATTCCGTCATGCCCGCCTCTTCCAGGCACTTAAGTCGGGTCCGCATAAGTATAAAGCGGCTGGTGCTTCATCTGTCTGTACTGGTCCCAGCTCATAGCGTGAAGCTATAACGAGCTAAAAGTTCGGGTCGTCGGCAAATAGATTGCTGAGAGAGAAGAAAAATGTATGGTTGGCGAACAAGCGTTCTTCACGAATCGGCTCCGATTCCGTGAGGACGCGAATTCCGGCCACATCATGTATCTCGACCACACGCAAGAGCGGATAAACGAGCCACACCGACTGGCTTCCACCGGCAAGATATTGGCGGACTTTTTTGAGAGTGTCCTCAGCAAGATTACTGGGAGAAATTACCTCCACGGCTAAAGCAGGCGAGTCCTCAATAGGAACCTTGTCGAGATCAAGGTTGTTTAGCCGTTCTTTAGTGATAAAGGCAATATCAGGCTTCCGAACTGTGTTAGGGGACAGCAGAAAATCGGTTTCATCGAGCACTAGGCCAAGAGAGTTTTTTTGCACAAAATCAGTCAATGCATGTCGCAATCTGTAACGCGCAATATTGTGGCGGGCAGTTGCTGATGGCGTCACAATCAACTCTCCTTCGTCCAGCTCGTAACGCACAGTTTCGTCGGCTGCATCCTGTAGCTTTTGGAACTCTTCAAAACTGATTTTGGTCGTGGTTCCCATTTTTTACTTCACCAGTGATTTTGCCTTCCCATCAATTCTAAGCCCGATCCATCCCCTCCAGGCTCGTGTAATTCCGCTGTCACGGCCCTCAGAGACGCTTAGGACTGCCATTTTGCTGTCGGCGAGCCCGATGAACCAAACCAGTAAACACACAACCTATCGTGGTTGAAATTTGCCCGAACCACAACCCGCCAGACGTAACCCGTCCTAAGTAAGTTTTCCGCTCTCCGGGAAGAGAAATCCACAGAAACCATAAAAAAAGTGCTTGACAGATAAGGGCTTAGGCGTAGGATGTGGTCTAAAGTGGTAGAAAGTGGTAAGGAAAGGTTCGATCTAAGGGGTAAGTGGTCCAGAGTAGAGCGAAGTGCAAATGAACCCAAAACAGCCCCAAAAAGCGGTGACCGAGCCCGATATTGAGCAAAAACTTACCGTTTTCGCCTCCTTTTTAGCAGTAGCGGTCAAGAACCATGTTTCGCGGCAACCATCCAACTCGCGTGGACGAAAAGGGACGCCTCAAGGTCCCTTCAGAATTCAAGCGTCTGATCGACGAGAAGTACGGAACGCAATTTTACATCACCAGCGTGGATGGCAGTGTTGCTCAAGTGTATCCCTTCGAGGAATGGCAGCGGATCGAGGAAAAGCTGGCCCGGCTCTCGAATTTCAACCCTACGAAGAAGAAGTTTTTAGATCGCACGAACTATTACGGCCAGGTGGTGGAGATAGACGGCCAGGGCCGTCTGCTGATTCCCGCTTTGCTGCGCGACTCGGCACAGATCAAAGGGGAAGTAGCGGTTGTGGGCTTTCTCACCTACCTGGAGGTAAGGAACATCGAGCGCTACAAGAAGGACATCGAAGAGAACCGGTTCACGGCTGAGGATGAGAAAACACTCGACGAACTGGGCATCTAGTGGCGGACGAGGATTTTGGTTGGGAAAAAGCCCCCAAGGGGGCGCATGGCAAAGAGGAAGCTGGCCATGTTTCAGTTCTTTTACAAGAAGCGACCGACTTTTTGGCTATCCGGCGCGACGGAACTTATATCGACGCCACGGTGGGGTTGGGCGGCCACAGTTTAGAAATCGCAAGTCGCCTAGGCCCACAGGGTCGTTTGATTGGCTTCGATAAAGACCCGCGAGCGCTGGAGATGGCCCGTAAACGTCTGGCAGAGATGCCGGATCCGAAGCCGGCCATCACCTTGCTGCACAGTTCATTTGCCGATCTCGGCGGACAGGTTCCACCCGCAAGCGCGGATGGAATTCTGGCCGACCTGGGCATGAGTTCGCTGCAGTTGGGCGATGCGGCGCGGGGATTCAGTTTTCAGGCGGAAGGCCCGCTCGATATGCGGATGGACCCGCAAGAGGAGCGTACCGCCGATCAAGTGGTAAACCACATGCGCGAAGAAGATCTCGCGAATGTGATTTACGAATTCGGTGAGGAAAGGAGGTCGCGGAGAATCGCCAGAGCCATTGTCCGGTCGCGGCCGATACGAACT
>DATDGH010000389.1:0-2374 GCA_036522215.1 Candidatus Angelobacter sp.
TGCTGCCCTGCCCGTCTATGACAAGTTAAACCGAGTGCGCCTGCCCGGTTTCGGCTACGGAGACATCCTGGGCAAATACGCCAGCGATACTGGCGGGGACGCCGTTGCCGAGTTTGACCAGAAGTCGATCGAACAGGCCTACAGCCGCATCACCGCCGTTGCCCGCAATCAATACACGCTCGGTTACAACACCAAGGCGACGCTCTCCGGCAACTACCGCAACATTGATGTCCATGTGCACCATCCGGATTTGAAGGTGACGGCCAAGGCTGGTTATTATCCCTTGCCACCGCCTCCGCAGTCCCACTAAAGTCCGGCCACTTTGGTAATTTTCAGTCTCTGAAAGAGCTGCCGCTGAGGCCGATAAAACCGTTAGAATCGCTTCATCCAGATGTTGATGTGATATAAGAAAGGCAACGAGCTACAAACATGTCCGGATTCCCCTCATGGACAAACTCGCAAGAGGGACTCCGCGCGCCGAGACCGAATGTGAGGATGGGGCTTTGAGTTTCATCAATTTTGCTGCCCGCGAAATTAACTGCAAGATCGTCTATTACGGAGCTGGTCTTGGCGGCAAAACCACCAATCTGCAATATATCTTCGATAAAACCGGTGAGAAGCAGAAAGGCAAAATGATCTCGCTGGCCACGGAGACGGACCGCACCCTGTTCTTCGATTTTCTGCCTCTCGATCTGGGTACGGTGCGGGGTTTCAAGACCCGTTTTCATCTCTATACCGTTCCCGGCCAGGTGTTTTACGATGCCAGCCGCAAGCTCATCCTCCGGGGCGTAGATGGCGTGGTATTCGTCGCCGATTCTCAGGGCGAACGCATGGACGCCAACGTAGAAGCCCTGGAAAATCTCCAGGACAACCTGAAAGAACACGGCTATGACTTCACCAAGATTCCCTATGTTTTACAGTTGAACAAACGCGACCTGCCTAGCGCCATGCCCGTAGATGACCTTAAACGCGAACTGATCCGCAAGACGGAACCCACATTTGAGGCGGTTGCGTTTCAGGGTAAAGGAGTGTTTGAGACCTTGAAGGAAATCGCGCGGCAAGTCTTGATTGAGCTCAAGAAGGGCTGACTCGCCAAATCTGGCGAGTGGGTAATTGAAAATCCCAGAAACAATTCCGAGAATTATTCAACTACCCACTCATGGACTACCGGTTGTGATCTATTGGAGCAATTCCGCCAAACTCACGCTGTTTGCCGCCGCTGCCACGCCCAGCCCTGGCCGCAGCCGTGTTTGTTCCACCCAGCTCACCATATTTCTCCAGCAGGACGGGAACCAGGGCGCCCTCAGCCTCCTTGGTGAAAGTGAACAGGGCCTCCTTCATATCTATGCGAATAAAATCGCCCAGCTTGATTTGACCCGTCGCCACAAGATTGGCCAGCGGAAAGACAACGTTCTTTTCAATCGCCCGCTTCAGGTGACGGGCGCCGTATTTTGGATCGGTTCCTTCTTCCAGCAGGAACTTCTTTACCCTCTGCGTGCAGCTAAACACAAACTGGCTGTTCCCGGTTGCCTGCAAAATGCGCTGCTGCACCATGCCTAACTCGATCTCCAGGATCTGCTCCAGGTGCTCCGCCTTCAATGTCTTGAACACTACGCTCTTATCAATGCGGTTCATGAACTCGGGCGAGAACTTTCGCCGGGCGGCTTCCTGTGCAGTGCGGGTAATCTTCTCGTCCAGCCGGGAATCGATTTGCTCCTGGGCTTGGGATTGGGCAAAGCCCAGTCCGCCGTTCATGAGTTCATTCATCTCGCCCGCCCCCAGGTTGGAGGTCATCACAATCAGGCATTGAGAGAGATCGACGCGCCGGTTGTCACCCAGGGTCAGGGTCGCCTTATCCAGAATGCCTAGCAGGAGCTGCCACAAGGCGTCACTGGCTTTTTCGATTTCATCATACAGCAGCAGGGTCAGCTTCAGCTTCTCTGTGTGCCACTGGTTAAGGGCCTCCTGAGTAAGCAGGGGATGGGTCTCACGATGACCCAGGTAGCCAGGAGGTGAGCCGATCAATTTGGCAATTTCATGGCTGTGCTGGAACTCAGCGCAATCTATTTTGATCACCGCCCGCGGGTCGCCGAACAGAGCTTCCGCCATGGCCTCCACCACCCGGGTTTTGCCGGACCCCGTGGGGCCGAGAAAAAGAAGATTCCCTACGGGGCGGGATGGCGCATTCAATCCGGCCAAAAACATCTGGTAGATTTCAACAACTTTTTCTACGGCCTGGTCCTGGCCTACTATCTTGCGCCGCAGCGCCATCTCGAAGTCCTGCGCATCTGAGCTGCGACGGGTGGGATCAAGTGCAGTATTAAGACCGGTCCTCATAAAATCCCTGTCCCCTTATTTTCCGACCAAACTCCCC
>DATDGH010000390.1:0-3253 GCA_036522215.1 Candidatus Angelobacter sp.
CCCGCATCGACTACAATTCCGATGATAGCGTCTCGGATAAACAGCTGAATCTATTCACTTTTTAACCGGACACTACTGGGGCAGGTGGGCAATCCTTCCAATGTTCTCCAGCAGGAAATTGTTATCTCGATTTGTGGATCCGCCGAGGAAAGCGCCGCCCATAAAGTAGTGGTTCTCGATCTTGGCAAACGTCTTTGCGAATTCAGGGTCTTCATAACTGGTAATGTCTTTTTCCGGCACTAGATTGCTGGTCACGCCTTCCCACACCGACCATGCTTTCGCCGCGCTCTCCTGTCGCTCACCGGGAGGGCCGTTGAATATCTTTGCGTAGGCTTGCACCATGTCCCGCCGGTCTTCGTGATCGATAACCTCCACGTACTTCTTCCAGGCTTCGGGATAAAACAGGTAAGCGCCGGGAATGCCTGTATCGTCCGGCCTGTCGCGATAGATGGCGGCATTTCCCTGATAGAAGTAGTCAAGGTCTTTGCGGCGGCACAAAAAGATTCCCCGCAGAATGAGCGTCTTGACCCTTTCCGGATGCTCGATGGCATAGGCGAGCGCGAGCGTGCTGCCCCAGCTACCGCCAAACACATGTATCGGCTCTTTAATACGCAGATGCTTGCGCAGAGCTTCAATGTCGCTGATCAGGTCTGCAGTTGTATTGTGTTTGAGCGCTGAGCTGGCTTTCCTGGGATCTTTATCGCCTGCATTCGGCGCACTTTTGCCGCAGCCACGCTGATCGAACAGAATAATGCGATAGCGCTTGGGGTTGAAGAAACGAGCTTGCCTGGGTTTTGTTCCTCCTCCCGGCCCGCCATGCAGAAACAGGACCGGCTGGCCCCTGGGCGTGCCGTATTCGTGCCAATAAATCCGATGGCCGGATTCAACCGGCAGCCAACCGTGGCCGGTCAATTCATCCGGCTCTGGATACTTCCAATCGTTTTCCTCGGCCACACTCACAATATCGAACATGTAAGCTCCTGAAGTGTTTAGCCTGTATTTTATCGCTTATATAATCAGCCCAGGGCTTATGAAATGACGGATAGTCACGCACATGGCAGCAATCAGCACCACCATCCGCCGCGGCCGGTCAAGGATTCGCAGTCGGAGATGGCAGAAGTGGTCCTGCCGAACGACGCGAATCCGCTGGGTAATCTGCTGGGCGGACGCCTTATGCATTTGATTGATATAGCCGGAGCTTTGGCCGCGCATCGCCACTCACGGAGTTACGTGGTAACTGCCTCCATGGACCATATTGATTTTCTTTCGCCGGTCCACATTGGTGATTTGCTGATTTTGAAATCATCCGTGAATCGCGCATTCCATAGCTCCATGGAAATCGGCGTGAAATGCTGGGTGGAGAACTATATTGCCGGCACTACGCGGCATGTGGCCTCTGCCTACCTCACGTTTGTGGCCGTAGACAGCCAGGGTCGCCATCACAATGTCCCCCAGGTCATACCGGAAGCGCCCGAAGAGAAGCGCCGGTACGAAGATGCTGGGCGCAGGCGGGAGGCGCGGAATATGGAAAGAGAACGAAGGAAGTCGATGACCCGATGATCCGCTGACCCGGTGAACCGATTCTTCATGCTTCCCGTATAATCGAAGATCTAAGACATGGCTCACGGACATCCACATGGAGCGCAGCAGCAACCCGGCCCTTTCCCGCTGCCGGGTGTAAACAACATTGTCGCTATCGGATCAGGTAAAGGCGGGGTTGGCAAAACCACTGTTGCCGTGAACCTGGCTGTGGCTTTGGCCAAGATGGGTTATCGCACTGGCCTGCTGGACGGCGACGTCTACGGTCCCAACGTTCCGCTCATGATGAATACCAGCGCTCAGCCGCGGGTGCTGGGAGAAAATCGCATTGAGCCATTGCAGAACTTCGGCGTCAAGGTCATCTCCGTAGGTTTTCTCAACCCTGGCGATAAACCCCTGGTTTGGCGCGGCCCCATGCTGCACTCCATTGTCCGCCAGTTCCTGCAACAGGTGGAGTGGGGAGAACTGGATTATCTTGTGGTCGATCTCCCTCCGGGAACCGGTGATGTCGTGATCTCGCTGTTCCAGACCGTTCCGCTAACCGGCGCAGTAGTGGTTTCCACTCCATCCGACGTTTCTTTGCAGGATGGCCGCAAGGCAATTGAGATGTTCCGCACCGCCCGAGTAGACATTCTGGGGCTGGTGGAAAACATGAGCCATTTTGTCTGCCCTCATTGCCATCACGAAATCGACATCTTCTCTAAAGGCGGAGTAGCACGCACTGCCCAACAGTTTGGCGTCCCCTTCCTGGGTTCCATCGAGCTCGATCCGGACATCCGCAAAGGAGGCGACAGCGGTAATCCGACGGTGCTGGAAGGTGAAAGCTCACCTCACGCCAAGTCTCTCTACGAATTCGCCAAACGGGTGATTGCGCGCGTGGATGAAGTTAAAGGCACGCAGACCGACAACGTAATTCAAATCCAGTAAAGTACGAGATGTCGTCTCGGACCCAATTGGCACTCTCTGGCCACGTCTGCTAACCCTTGACAATAACTCACTAATATTCCTACAATCGAGCTGACCGGAAGATCGAATCTTCTATCTAATCAGTTGCATCTAAAGCACTTAGAGGTATATGGCGAATGCCGGACAATTCGGGCCGCGTGAGCGGGAGATCCTGACTGCCATTATTGAGACTTACATTTCCACGGGAGAGCCAGTGGGATCTCGTACTCTGTCCCGTTTAAATAAGGATGGGCTGAGTCCGGCCACAATTCGCAACGTAATGGCGGACCTGGTGGATGCCGGTTTTCTCGAGCAGCCGCACACCTCTGCTGGACGCCTGCCTACGGCTCAAGCCTATCGCTACTACGTTGACCAGATTTCTGGGAAAGCGGTGCTCTCGTCCACCGACCAGAACCTGATTTCTGAGAATCTCGGTGGGGTAGTGGGAGTACAGGATTTTCTTGAGAGGACCTCGCATGTGCTCTCCCTGGTTTCCAGTTGCGTAGGCGTGGCCATTGCCAGCACCGGTCCAAAGAATGCTCTGGAGCATGTGTATTTTTCGCGTCAGGGCGCGAACAAAGTCCTGGCCGTGGTTGTGACCAAATCCGGAGTGGTGCATGACCGCATGATGCGGCTGGAGAATGATCTGAGCCAGACTGATCTGGATACCGCCAGTCGCTACATTAACGAAAACTTCAGCGGCTGGACCATCGACGCCATAAAAACCGAACTGGGACGCAGAATTGAACGCGAACGCAACGAATATGAC
>DATDGH010000391.1:0-2259 GCA_036522215.1 Candidatus Angelobacter sp.
CACTCCAAACCACACGATGGCTACCGGAATCCACGCAATCGGACTGATAGGCCGGATTACCTGGATCACCGGATCCACTACTGCTCCCGCACTGGAATACCAGCCCAGCAGCAAGCCCGCTGGAATGGCCAAAACCGCCGCCGTGAGATATCCCAAGGCAACCCGGCGCAGCGAATCCAGAATGTATTGCCACAGCAGGCCGTTGTGCACCAGCTCCGCCATCCCCCGTTCCACGCTGAGGGGTGAGGGAAATACTTTTGTATCACTCCACTTCACCAGGAAGTGCCATGACAAAAGAAAAACGCAAGCTGCCACCAGCGGCCAAACATATTTCTCCCACTTCCCGGTCTGGGTCAGTCTGGTCATACTTTATGCGCCAGACCTATTTCTTCAAAAATGCCGTCGCGAAGTTCCAGATAGCGGCGCGAACTGATGTCCCGAGGGTGGCTGATATCAATATCGACAATGCGCTGGATCCTGGCCGGCCGGGCGCTCATCACCACCACGCGATCGGCAAGTTGAATCGATTCTTCGATATCGTGGGTCACAAAGACGATCGTCTTGCGTTCAGCCTGCCAGATGCGCAACAACTCGCTGCGCATGGTCAGACGAGTTATGGAATCAAGGGCTCCAAAAGGTTCGTCCAGAAACAGCACATCAGGATTCACGGCCAGGGCGCGAGCCACCTCCAGCCGCTGTTTCATGCCACCGGAGAGCTCCTGCGGATAAGCCTTTTCGAACCCCTGAAGACCCACGAGTTTGACATAGTGAGCGATCCGCTCCGTGCGTTGTGCCTTTGAAAGTTTGAACAGCCCAAAGCCGATGTTCCCCTCTACCGTAAGCCATGGAAACACGCCTCGTTCCTGGAAGACAAAAATGCGGCGTGGATCTGGACCGCGCACCGTTTCCCCATCAATGCGCACCTGCCCGGAAGTAGGTGAAATGAATCCGGCAATGATGTTCAGGAAAGTGGATTTACCACAGCCCGATGGTCCTAGAATGCAGACGAATTCTCCCTCTCCTACCTCCAGGTCGATTCCTTCCAGCACCGCAACCTGATTGCTGTCACGATTGAACACCATGCTGATGTCTTCGGCACGCAGTTTGGTCTGCAGTGTCCTTTTCTGCGGAGCTGCCGCAGTTCTTGCGAATTTTTGAACAACCGGGCCTGCAATGATCGATGCCATAGGACCTTGTTAGATACTTTCGTCTAAAGAAAAAACAGCGAAGCTGTATGCTGACTGCTCTCCACTGACTGCTCGCTAAGCTGTTTGTAATCAGTGGATACTCAAACGCATCGAGGTGTTGGGTGTTTCTTCCGATGACCCGATGATCCGATTGCCAACACGACCAAAATGCCGGACAGCAGTTAAAGACCTTTATGAACTACGCCCTTGGCGGCTAAAATGTTCTAGTCCTCCGAGTAACCCCACCGAAGAGAGCTGATCTTTTCCAAGGAACGCATTCCAATATCCAGCAGTAAACCGATGATCCCGATGAGCACCATGCCAGCTACCACCAGGTCATAACGATTTCCTGCATTTCGCGAATCTACAATCAAGAAACCAAGACCAGAATTGACCGCGATCATTTCTGCAGCCACTACCACCAGCCATGCAATGCCCAGCGTAATGCGCAACCCCACGATCAATTGCGGCGCCACCGCTGGATATAAAACCTTAAACACCAACTGAGTCTGACTGAGCCCAAAATTGCGTGCCGCATTGATATGCACCGGCGAAACATTGGCGACGGCATTCATAGCCGTTACCGTCAAGGGAAGAAACGAAGCCAGAAAGATGAGGAAAATTGCCGCCAGATCGCCCACACCGAACCACAAAATGCTGATCGGTATCCAGGCCAGCGGAGAAATCGGGCGGAAAATCTGAATCAGCGGATTCAGCGCCATTCCCGGCCGCTTGTACCAACCCAATGCAAGGCCAAAAGGAATGGCCAATAGGGCCGCTCCCAGAAACCCCCAGGTGACCCGAAACAACGAGGCAACGACGTATTTAACCAGCAAGCCGTGCTGTGCCAGTTCAACAATGCCGCGGGCTACAGCCAGGGGCGACGGCAGTAGATGGACCTTCTGATGTGCACTGGCAATCTGCCAGATCCCTAAAAGCACCACCATCAGCGCGGCTGACTGAAGACGGATAACAGAATTTTGCAGGCCTCGCCGGCTGGAGGTAGCCATGCAGGTTAGACATAGTGTTTCATCGAATTTGCAACCCTCTCACCAGCGCAAATTTGCAAAAG
>DATDGH010000392.1:0-11113 GCA_036522215.1 Candidatus Angelobacter sp.
AAAGCTTGGCGCGGCGGTCGACCTGAAGGAGCGCGCCGCGCGGCTGGTGGTGACGGCCGCGGAGAGCCCGCAAGCCCGCATTACAGAACTGCATGCCCAACTCATCGCCTGCCAGCAGCATTTCAATCGCGCAGAGGAGAATGCCTTCGCCGAATGCCTGGATCCGCAGATTGTGATCTACACCATCAGCGGGGACTACTACGGCCGTGAAGCAGCGATGCAATACTATCGCAGCCATTATTTTCAACAGCACCCCCCGGCTCAGCTTTTTGTGACACCGCGTGCGCATCATGCACTGGGTGAAGCGATCTGGGTGGAATACGATCTGCGCATAGAAGCGGGGCAACGGTTGATTCTGGCCCGAGGAACAGCGTTGTGCCAGAAAGAGAATGGGAAATGGCGCATCGTACACATGAACCATTCGCGTCCTTTAGAGCAAGAGGCAACATCGTCGAGCAACGCTTCGGCTTCAGACAAGTAAGAGGGAGAGAATCGGGTCATCGGTGCATCGGGTCATCGGGTCATCGGAATCTCGAACACTTCAATCAACCTGGGTAGCCCTCGCGCCTTCTGGGCCGATGAAGGCTAAAGCATTTTTATAGCAGGTGTAGACCGACCTCTTTCAACCATGCCAACGATGCAGCAACCCTTCAGCCTAAGAAGTTTGCGGGCTGAATGCTGAGTGCTGACTGCTAATTGCTAAATCTAATTGGGATCAGACCGCTAACAGAAAGACTACACTCATTATGAAAATGCTTTAAGATCCACTTGAAAGCAAAGGCCGCAGATTGCTCTGCGGCCTTTTGTCTAACTTGAAACTGATTTGTTAGTGGCGTTTTTTCCCGCCCTTCTTGCCACTGGCCTTCTTCCTGGCAGGCTTTTTTCCGCTTTTTTTCTTAGCGGGTTTTTTCTTCGGTTTGGGTTTTGGCTTGGGCTTCGCCTTGGGCTTTGCTTTCGGTTTTGCCGCGGGCTTTGGCTTGGGTTTAGGTTTGGATGGTGCGCCCTGGTCGCCTCCCCCAGAAGGCGCTGAGCCACCACCACCCATCACGCCGCCTCCCTGGTCGTCTCCACCAGCGCCGCCTTCACCGCCAATGGACTCTTCTTCCTCTTCGTCATAATCTTCTTCTGCGGCTCCACCGCTATACCCGCCAATGTCGCCGTAGTCATCCTCGTCGTCCTCATGCCTTGCATAGAGGGTCTCATCGTAAAAGTTCATGTTTCCTCCAGAATTAGGCCCGACATTCACAACCACCGCAGCAAAACAAAACAGGCGCGGATTATAGCAATAGACATGAATTGCATGTCAACTCCGCGTGTTCAAGTGTGCAATTGCCGCGAGAATAAATCAAGTCAAGGGTTGCGAGCGCTGAGAGTTGCTTTTGTGGGCCGCTTGGCAGCGTGGGTTTTGCTGCTGGTTTTGGTGGATTTCCTGGTGTGCGCCTTGGCCTGCTGGTGGGTTCGCTTGTGCCGACGGACAGAAACGCGCTCCACCTCGCCGGAAGCCAGAGGCTTATAGATCACAAGCAGCCGTCCGCGACGTAACTGGTTTCCTTTCAACCGGTTCCAGCGACGTAGCCGCTCCGGCGGGACGCCGAAATCGTCGGCTACTGAGAGCACCGTGTCTCCTTTGCGCACCTTGTAGCGGGTTGGACGCTTAGAATAGGCAATCACGCCCTCCTGCGGTACCGTTCCGGTCATGGGAATAATCAGTTTTGAGTCCGTCCGCAGTTCCTCGCCGTTAAGGCTATTGGCGGCGGAGATGGCGCGCTCCGTGGTGTGGTACTTCTTTGCGATGGATGTTAGCGTGTCCCCCGACTCGACTTTGTGGTAATGCCAGAGAACCCGCTTGTCCTTGGGAATGGCCGCGATTGCGTCCATGAATTTTTCTTTGGTTCCCTCAGGGACGCGAAGTTCAAATGGCTGGTCTTTGGGCGTTGTGCGCCGCAGCAGGCTGGGATTTAAGTCCGCCAGTTGCTCTACCGGACTGTCAACGCACTCCGCAACCAGACGCAAATCCACTGGATAATCTACCGCGACTGTATCGAATTTTTCAGGAACATCGGGCACCACCTCCGCCAATCCATACTGCCCGGGGTTTTTGGACATGATGGTCATGGCCAGGATGATGGGGACGTAATTCTTGGTTTCCTTGGGAAGGACGTCACGCTTATAGAGTTCCCAGAAATCTGCGTACCCCGTGCGTTTTACCGCCTGCTGCACGTTCCCCGGACCGGAGTTATAGGCCGCCATGGCCAGATACCAGTCTCCGAATTCCTGATACAGATCTTTGAGGTGGCGGGCAGCGGCGCGGGTAGCTTTTTCCGGGTCCTGGCGATCGTCAACCCACCAACTGCGTTGCAAGCCGTAGCCGGTGGCGCGGCCGGCCATAAACTGCCACATACCGCGCGCTCCTACGCGTGAAAGGGCCAGTGGATGAAAGCCTGATTCAGCCTGAGCCAGATAGATCAAGTCCTGGGGCACGCCTTCTTCGCTGAAGACGCGCAAGATCATCTCACGATAGCGGCCGGAACGGGCCAACGCCCTCTCGAAGGTGCCCTTGCCCCGACTGGAGAAATAGTTGATGTAGCCGGTCACATAGTCGTTGATGACCAGCGGCAGATCAGACTGCGTGGTCTTGAGCTCGGCTTCGGCTTTGGCTTTCACGTTCATGTCGGCGGGGAACGTCACGGCATTGGCTTCATCAATTGGCGCAGGCTCTGACTGCTGCTCAGTAAAACCATCTCCCGCCTTAAATGCCTGCATCTCCAGCTGGTGAATCTCTTCGGTTACTTTGTCGAATTCCTGCTGCAGGCGGTCGTCTGATTTCACGTCGACTGGCCCCTGCATCAGAATGTCCACAGCGTGGTTAAAGTCCTGCTTGGCAGCGTCCAGGTGGCCGGCGGTGTAATCAGAAAGACCACTCTGGTAAGACTTTTCTGCCTCCGCTATCAAAGCCTCCACAGGATCAGGTTTGGGCGGCTGTGGCGCCGCCGGGACTTGAGCCTGGGCTGGCGGAGGCGGTGTGGCAGGCGCCTGCTGGATGGCGGGTGCAAGAGCCTGCGGTGCAGGCACCGTGGTCTTTCGGGCTTCGCGAGTGTCGCAGGAGGTCAGCAGCGCCACACCGATGCCGGCAAGCAGCAGCAGAAAGCGTTTCACGAAGAGGTTCATTAAAGCTGTTTCTCCCTTGCGATTCCGTGGTATCGGAACGGTTCAGGGCCACGGGACCGGGGGCAGCAGTGCCGCCCCATCATGGTTCTTAGACGACGAATTCCCCTGAACAGCAGCTTGCAATTTTGGGCTACGCGTAAACGTATGACAGAAAAGGCCCTACCTTGCGATGACCCAGCGTCATTCTACCCGAATACTCCATTCGGTTTTCGTCAATTACGGGTTATCACTTAAGTGCCCCATGGTTCAGGCGGCCTTACCTCCGCTGCGGGTGAGCATTTCCTTGATGGACGCGGAAACTCTCTCGATGAATGAAACCGGAGGCTGGTCAGAATAATGGCCCAGGCGCTCGCGCAGCAATTCAAGCAACTGGCTGACGCGGCGTACGCGATAAGTTTCCATCGCCTCCTGCACGCGTTGCGGTTCGACTTTTGCCACCGCATCAACGTATTTCCAAAGCAGGTCTCGGACGTTGTCTATGGCGAGTTTCAGGGTCATGATCTGTTCAAAGTTGAGATCGCCCAGGTCCTGTGCTTGCGCGCTGGCGTCATTATCTTCGGCCAGCCAGTACAGGTCTCGGTGCAATGCAATCAGCTCTTCGGCAAGGGTGGCAATACGCTCCTTGAGTGAATTAGGGGAAAGTTTGGTTCGGCCCAACATTTGGCAGGACTCCTCATTCAGTTCGATTCTCTAGAATGCTCCGATGATAAGATTAATGCTCGTTACGTAAGGACATGTCCTGGAATCGGGTGATCGCCGTGATCGGGTGATCGCGCGTGATCGGAAGAAAAACCACTTTCGGCATGGTTAGATACTCCGCCGACCACATCTTTACAATGCTCTAAGCCTTTGGCGTGCAATGTATTCCCGGAAAATTCGTGTTCAATATCGAAGCGGAAGTGAGCTTCTGCCCTGCCCGTTGAAATGGCTCGACAGCTTTTCCATGCGCAATTTCACCAATGACCAGATTTTTGACGACACGCTCCCAGTCGCCGACGGGCTCATACAGGCGGGCTCGCGTGTGCCTCTGGACCGATTACGCGAGGCGATGGAAGACTGGTTCCGGCGAAAGAGCTATTTGCCCAAGGGAGCGGTTCTCGTTGTGGAAGAAGTGAGGTCAGTTGACTGAGTTGCTCCTGACAAGTCTCAGAGTGGGTTCCGGAATTTGGGAATTGGGTAATTGGGAAATTGGGTAATTTTAAAACCAAAATCAGAATCCAGAGACGTAGGGTATCAAGGGCGGGAACCTTGGCTAAAGTTAGTAGGCCTAGCTTTGCACTCGGTTGAACTGCAAGACCTACACGCTTTCCTTTTACGTCAGGGCATACGCCCTAAAAGGCTTTCGTAGAAGTAGGGGCCTCTCGCTCCGCTTCGAGGTAAACTTCAAAACCCAACCCACCCCACCCCACCCAACAAACCCTACTTCACCGCCCGAGGCCCTGCGGCGCGAATGTTTTCCGGCGCGTCGAATTTCTCAAAATTCCTGGCAAAGCGGGCGGCGAGGTCGGCTGCGGTTTTATCGTAAGCGGCTTTATCCTTCCAGGCGCTGCGTGCATCCAGAAACTCCGAGGGCACTCCAGGGCATGAGCTTGGAATTGTGAAGCCAAAATTTGGTTCAACGTGGAACTGCACTTTACTCAGGGTCCCAGCAACGGCGGCGCCTACCATCGCGCGAGTGTAGGCCAGTTTCATGCGATTGCCCACGCCATATGGTCCGCCGAACCATCCAGTATTCACCAGCCAGCACTGCGCGCCGTGCTCCTGCAAACGCCGTCCCAGCATTTCCGCATACACCTTGGGCCGTAATGGCATGAAGGGGGCGCCGAAGCAGGTAGAGAAGTTGGGCGTTGGCTCCTTCAATCCCAGCTCGGTCCCGGCCACCTTGGCCGTGTATCCGGAAAGGAAGTGATACATAGCCTGTTCAGGATTGAGTTTAGAAATAGGAGGAAGGACCCCGAAGGCGTCGGCGGTGAGAAAAATCACATTTTTGGGGTGCGTGCCAATTCCGGGAATCACAGCGCCATCAATGTAATTGATGGGATAAGCGCAACGGGTGTTCTCGGTAAGGTGTACATCGTTGTAGTCGGGAACATGGGTGTGCGGATCCAGGACAACATTTTCCAGGACTGAGCCGAAGCGGATGGCGTTCCAGATTTGCGGCTCGCTTTCCCTGGTGAGATTGATGCACTTGGCGTAACAACCACCCTCGAAATTGAAAATCCCGTCAGGACTCCAGCCATGTTCATCGTCGCCGATCAGAAAACGTTCGGGATCAGCTGAAAGAGTTGTCTTGCCCGTGCCTGAAAGGCCGAAGAACAAGGCGGTGTCACCATGTGAGCCGGCGTTGGCGGAACAATGCATGGGCAAAACATTGCGCGGCGGCAACAGAAAATTCATGATGCCAAAAATAGACTTCTTCATTTCGCCGGCATATCCAGTGCCGCCAATGATGATTACGCGGCGCGTGAAATTCACCACGATAAATACGTCAGAGCGAGTGCCATCGCGTTGCGGGTCGGCATGAAACTCAGGAGCGCAAACGATGGTGAATTCCGGGCTATAACTCTTGAGTTCCTGTTCTGTCGGGCGGACAAACAGAGCGCGCGCGAAGAGGTTCTGCCATGCCAGTTCATTGATCACGCGTACCGGAAGCCGGTAGCGGGGATCGGCCCCGGCATGCAGATCCTGGACAAAGAGATCGCGGCCCTTCATGTACTCGATCAGGCGGTCGAACAGGGGATCAAATTTCTCTGCGTCAAATGGCAGATTGATGTCTCCCCAGTTCACCTGGTCGGCGGTGATGGAGTCTTTGACGACAAATTTGTCCTTGTTGGCGCGTCCTGTATTTTTACCGGTATAGGCCGCCAGCCCGCCATTATCGGCGAGATGAGCCTCTCCGCGGCGTACAGCATGTTCGATGAGTGGGCCGGAGCGCAGATTGCGATAGACCTTGTTGGTTTTGAGAAGGGACTCCAGAACCGCTGTAGTATCCAGTACTGTGGTAGCCATGATGCAGGATCTCCTCGTCTCCCAAAATTTTCAGGCGCCGCCGAACCCGGGGCGCAAGGAAAAAGTCTGGGCGTGATGTCAGCGCGCTAAGCTGTTTGTACCAGCGCGTCTTGTGGGGCTCCGACTTCCTTCAAAACTGCATTCAGGTGATCAAGGGTTTCATCCACTGTCAGCGAATACATTTCCCGTCCGTGCTCATAACTGCCGGACTCGATGAGATATCTTAAAGAGTGTCCGGCTATCTGGATGGCAAGCGGATCGGTGATCACACGTTTGGTTCGCTTTGCGTACTCCACCCATGCCAGGTGCGGAATCGCAATCCATACTGGATGCCCATTGACCAGGAATTTGATGTCTACTGCATCGGCATGGCGGGTAGCAATGGCGACAATCAGTGCCTGGTAAAGGCAGTGCAGTTTCTCAGCAGTCCAGCGGTCGGTAACCTGGAAGTCTTCGTACATTCCCGATAAAACTATAGCGGAGCGCGCCTATACGGGCAAGCAAGAGGAAACAAGCAATGACCACGGTAAATCAGTCGCAAAGCATGAAAGCGGTTTGGATTGAGAGATTTGGCGGTCCGGAGGGCCTGGAGATCCGCACTGTTCCAAGGCCTGGGGTTGCCGCCGACCAGGTGCTGGTGCGGGTTAGGGCATCTGCGCTCAACCGCGCCGACCTGTTGCAGCGGCAGGGCAGGTATCCGGCGCCGCCAGGCTACCCGCAGGAGATTCCTGGAATGGAATTTGCGGGGGAGGTGGCGGAGATCGGTCCTCTAGTGCAGATGTGGAAGCGGGGACAAAGGGTGTTTGGGCTGACGGGCGGAGGCGCGCAGGCCCAGTACCTGGTTACCCAGGAGCGTTTGCTGGCGGAAATTCCATCGAACCTCGACTGGGCGGAAGCAGCCGCTATTCCTGAAGTTTTCATCACCGCGCACGACGCCCTATGGAAGCAGGCGGAGTTGAAGCCGGGTGAAACCGTGCTGATCGATGCCGTGGGCAGCGGCGTCGGTTTGGCCTCGGTGCAGTTGGTTCATGCCATTCACGCGAGGGCCTTTGGAACTTCGCGCACAGCGGGCAAGATTCAACGTGCCCGAGCATTGGGACTCCAGGACGGAATTGCAGTGCAGCAGAATTTCGATGAATTGGCGGCGGCGGTTCAGAAATGGACATTCGGCAAAGGAATCGATGTGGTGCTGGATCTTGCCGGCGGTCCTTATGTCGCAGCCAGCCAGAAGCTGATGGCGGCGAAAGGCAGAATCATTCTGGCGGGAACCATGGCCGGCAGCACCAGCGAGCTGGATTCGCGCCTGGTGATGAGCAAGCGCCTGCGAATCATCGGCACGGTCCTGCGCGCGCGTCCGCTGGAGGAGAAGATCCAGGTTACGCAGGCTTTTGCGCGTGAGGTTGTTCCTCTGCTGGCCAGCGGAGTGCTTCGCCCGAATATTGACAGCAAATTTGCGATGGCTGATATCCGCAAGGCACACGAACGGCTCGAATCAAATCAGACGTTCGGGAAAGTGGTGATAGAGATTGAGTAATTGAGTAATTTGGTAATTGACTCAATTGCAGAATTACCCAATGACCTAGGTTTCGTGGGTGCAATAAAACAGCCTGGCGGGCAGGATATTCAGCGGCTCAAAGTCCTGATATACCTGGTTAAAGTAAGTTCGCAGGTAAGGAAGAACCGTCCGCGTGAACTGATAGATCAGGACCGCGCCACCGGGGTTCAGGGCTTCGCGTGATTCCCACATAATCCTGGTGCGCAGCTGCTCGGGCATGGTGGTATAGGGAATGCCGGAGATGATGTAGTCAGCCCCTTCCAATCCCAGACCATCGAGTTCGCGGCCTACGTTCTCGGCTGATCCGTGGACCACGTGCAGGCGCGGATCGGGGAAGGCGCGACGCAGGTAGCTGACAAAGTCCTTGTTCATCTCAAAGACGATGAGGCGGGCCTGCGGTGACATTCTTGCCAGGATGTGGGCGGTAATGGTGCCGACACCGGGACCGTACTCCACAATGGTCCGGGCACGGTTCCAGTCCACCTTGCCTAAGAGGCGTCCAACCAGGAAGCGCGAACTGGGAATCAGCGATCCCAGCATTTTGGGGTGTTGCAGAAAATTCTTGGCGAAAAGCAGTGTTTCTTCGCTGCGGGACGTTTTCCTTGCCAACATTCAGTATGCTCGTAAGTGGTTTATACCGCTACAGCAAAGCGTGATTAACAATACTCGTTTACTTTCTGAGATGCAAAGAAAATTCAGTGGAGAACTGCTGCTGCATTATATCGCGCAACTCTCCCCACATCTTACAAAGCCCTGCCCATGAAGGGATTATGGGGTAGAATTCTACCCGCCTGGCAGTCGGAATGGGGAGGCTTGATATGAGGTGGTTGAGTACGTTAGCTGCTGTCCTGTTTTCAGCTTTGTTGCCTTTAGCCGGGAATGCACAAACAGAGCAATCCACTCCGCAAAACAACCCCCCAATGAAGGTGCTAAAGAGCACTACCCGGCTGGTGGTGGTGGACGTTGTAGCCATCGATGGGAAGGGCGCACCCGCTCCCGATCTAAAGAGCAGTGATTTTACACTCATGGAGGACGGGCATCCGCAGCAGATCAGCATCTTCAGTTTTCAGCAACCAAGCGAAGCTCCGGCCGAGACCACCGTCCGTCTTCCGGCCAATGTGTTCACCAATGTTCCGGCATCCAAACCTACAAGCCTGAATGTGATCCTGCTGGACGCCCTGAATGGCGAGTTTGCCAGCCGCGCTTATGCCCGCGAACAGCTGATCAAGTTTCTGGAAGAGGGCCACTCTGCCCAGCCCCTCGCGGTTTATGCGCTGGAAAGCCATCTGAAGCTTCTTCACGACTTCACCACCGACACCAGGGAAGCTGTGAGCGCAATCCGCGGTTACAAACCTCAAGTCCTCAATCACCTCGATAGCCTCGATGCTGTTGCCTCTCCGTTCACTCAAAAAGGCGAGGTCCAAACCGGGCCGCGAAACATCGAAGCCACATTGGTAGCGCTGAATTTTCTGGCCCAGGCGCTGTCGGGTTATCCCGGACGCAAAAACCTGATCTGGCTTTCTGAAGGATTCCCGATGGAACTGTTCCCGGACCTGTTTCCGTCGGCCGCCAGCCTTGCCACTCTGCATGGTACGACGGCCAGTGACTCTCCCGGCTCTTTTGACACCATTCGCGGCGCCGGCCAGGCGGGTATGGCGCAAGCCTCGCAAAGCACGAATTCTACTCTGTGGGCCAATTCAGACTACGCTGCGCAAGTGAGGAAAGTAGCCAACGCGTTGATGAACGCGCAGGTGTCTGTCTATCCCATCGACGCGGCCGGTGTGGGCAAATTGAGCCGCGTTTCTAATCTGGCGACCATGCGAGATGTGGCCGAGCGCACTGGCGGCAAGATTTTCGTCGGCCAGAACGACCTCCAAGCAAGTATCCGGGGCAGTATGGACGATGGTTCCACCTACTACACACTGGCTTATTATCCGGAAAATAAAAACTGGGGCGGGCAGTTGCGCCAGATTGATATCAAGACCAGCAAGCCCGGCATCAACCTTCGCTACCGTCGCGGCTACTATGCTCTGGATCCCTCCCTGACCACCAAGGAAGACGATTCCAAGAAATTGGTGGAAGAGTTCAGCCGCGGCCTGGCTCTGGATGTTCCTTCGGCCACCGCCATTCTGTTCAAGGCAGTCCTGACTTCTCCTGCGAACGATAACAACAAGGTAGTGGTGAACTTCGCTATTGATCCGCACACGCTCACTTTTTCCGAGGAGAACGGCGTTCATCATGCCAGCTTGAGCTGCGCGGCTGTAGTTTTCTCGGAAAAGGGATCGCTGGTTAAGGACACTATGTCCACTATCAATGCTCCTATCCCCTCAGCTGACTTCCAGAAGCTTCTGGATACGACATTTCCCTGTCGCGCCACAATTGAGCTCAAGCCGGGCAAGTATTGGATGCGTCTGGGGGTGATGGACCGAAGCAGCCGGTTCATGGGAACATCTACTGCATCGGTTACCGTCCCCGTTCCGTAGAAGAAGTGCGCTTAGTTTTTTGCAGAGTACAATAATTCAGGTCAATTCACGAGCAAATGGAGTATGAGTATGCCCTCGTCGAAGATCCGCACAATCCCCCTTTTCCTGTTGTCAGCAGTGATGGCAGTCTTTTCACAATCGAACCCATCCGGCGTCGCGGACGACCAAGCAAAAACTGTTTTGAAGACCAACACTCGCCTGGTAGTGGTGGATGTGGTGGCGACGGACAGTAAAGGCCTGCCGGTTTCGGGCCTGGAGTCGATCGACTTCACGGTGCTGGAGAATGGTGCTGCACAGAAGATCAGCAATTTCAGTTTTCAGCACCCGGAAGAAGTCTCAGGGACAGTGGCGCAGCTTCCGCCGAATGTGTTTACCAATGTGCCCACCAAAAAGAGCAGCAGCCTGAACGTGATCCTGCTGGATGAGTTGAACGGTGAGTTCACCAGCCGTGCGCATGCGCTGGATGAGTTAGTGAAATATCTGGGCAGCGGGCCGGCCATCCAGCCGACGGCGATTTATCTGATGGAACAGAACCTGAGGCTGCTGCACGACTTCACCACGGACAGCAAGGCATTGAAGGAAGTGCTCGCAGGATATCGACCGCGGGTTGCGCCGCATATGGATACGGTGTATGCGGCTGCCTCTGCCTTCACTCAGCATGGAAGTTTCCAGGAGGGCGACGTAAACATTCAGGCGACGTTGAAAAACCTGAACTCGCTGTCCCAGTCTCTGGCCGGATATCCGGGACGGAAGAATCTGATCTGGTTGTCAGAGGCCTTTCCCGTGGATTTATTTCCGGACCTTCGCGGACAAGGCGCCTATATGGCGCGAACCATACACACTCCAGGCTCCACTGACGACATAGCGGCGTCTCAAGCGGTGGGAAATATCCCGCTCC
>DATDGH010000393.1:0-6907 GCA_036522215.1 Candidatus Angelobacter sp.
CCCAAAGCTCGTCGCCAGCGTCTGCCTTGAAGGATGATAAGGAAAAAATCAGTTACGCCCTGGGCATGAGATTGGCGTCGGAGGTCAAGCGTCTGCGAAGTATGTCGGTCGAAATTGACTCGGACTTGGTGGCACAAGGACTGAAAGATGCTTTGTCCGGCAAAACCCTGTTGACGCCGGACGAACGGATCTTTGTGCTCAGCCAATTGCAGAAGGACCTTATAGCCAAAGAGCAGCAGCAGAAGGAACTGGAGGCAGAGGCGAACAAAAGGGAAGGCGAGGCATTTCTCGCGGCCAATAAGACCAAAGAGGGTATCGTTACCCTGCCCAGCGGGCTGCAGTACAAAATCCTGACCCAAGGCACCGGACCCAAACCCGCGCCGACGGATACGGTTGTCTGCAACTACAAAGGCACATTTATCGACGGCAACGAATTCGACAGCTCTGCTAAGCGCGGCCAACCCCTGACTGTTTCCGTCATTGGGGTTATTCCAGGCTGGACGGAGGCACTTGTGCGTATGCCGGTCGGATCGGAATGGCAGCTGTTTATACCTCCTGCCCTGGCCTATGGAGAGCGCGGTTTTGGCAGCGACATCAAACCTAATGCAACGCTGATCTTTGACCTCGAATTGCTTTCGATCAAGGAAAAAGAGAAGCAAGCCGCGCCAGCGAAGTAGGCATTGGGAGACTTGGTTTTTGACGGCAAATTAAGACCGCAGGTGGCGGATTAAAAATTTCTCACCTTCACCGCAATGAAAACAGAATGCTCGCAGTTGTTCCACCAGGATCAGACATGAAGACTCCAGACGCCTTTATTAACCATAATTTACAAATCATCCATGCTAGGATTAACATCGCATTTTAAACGCTATAAAATAAGCCATGAGCGTGACTACCAGCACCGGTCAGGTAACCATCACCCATGAGGACATTGACCGGGCGCATGATCGGGAGCGGGTAGTAAGCGCGCGCAGGCAGCGCGGATTCTCGTCAAAACTGCGGTTACTGTGGCTGCTCGTCGGCCCGGGCATTCTTGTCATGTTGGGCGAGAACGATGGGCCCAGCATGCTCTCCTATGCCGCCACCGGCGCCCGCTTCGGCGTCAGCTTTTTTATCCCCTTCATTGTGCTCACCTTTGTGATGGCCATTGTGGTGCAGGAGATGACGGTTCGTCTGGGGGCGGCCACGCATCGGGGACATGCAGAACTGATTTTTGAGCGCTTCGGGCCGTTTTGGGGTTGGTTTTCCATGATTGACCTCACCATCGGTAATTGTCTTACTCTGATCGCCGAATTCATCGCCATACGCGCCGGGTTGGGATTCTTTGGCGTGCCGCCGTGGGCCGCTGTGCTGGCCGCCCTGACAGTCCTTTACCTGGCTTTAGTCACCCATCGTTACTGGACCTGGGAGCGGGTCACCCTGGCGGCTGCCGCCTTCAATCTGGTTTTTATTCCAGTTGCGCTATTGACTCATCCCCACTGGAGTTCCGTTGGACACTCCCTGCTTACCTGGGGACCTCTTCCCGGAGGATTGACCCAGGACACTCTGCTGCTCGTGCTATCGAACATTGGGGCCACCGTGACTCCCTGGATGCTCTTTTTCCAACAGAGCGCCACCGCTGATAAAGGCCTGACCCGGCGCGACATTCACTTTGGACGCATTGACACTGTGTTAGGAGCGGCCCTGGCCAGCGCCGCCGCCCTGGCCGTGGTACTGGCCACTACTCCTTTGTTCATGCACAAGATGAATGCGGCAAACTTTCAGGCTGCGGAATTTGCTCAGGCGTTGGAACCGCTGATCGGCCATTTTGGCGCAGCACTCTTTGCCCTGGGCATGGTTGAGGCCGGAATGGTAGCGGCCATCACCATTTCTGTCTCTTCTGCCTACGCGTTCGGAGAAGTGGCACGCAAACCGCACAGCCTGAATCTACCGCTGGCAGAGGGCAAAGCTTTCTATTCGGTGCTGTTTTTGTGTGCAGCAGGGGCCGCCAGCGTGGTTTTGATCCCCGGGCTTCCTCTGGTGTATATCGTGCTCATCATTAATGTGATTGCCGTACTGGCAATGCCGCCCGCTTTAATATTTCTTTTCATGCTGGCCAATGACAAAGAGGTTATGGGCGATCTGGTGAGCCCGCGCTGGATCAACATGCTGGCGACAGCAGTGGTGGTTTTGCTGACCAGCGCCGGAGTGCTGTTCGGGATCAGCGTGATTGCGCCCAAGACGTTTGCGCTTTTGTCGGGACACTAGAGCATTTTCATGATGAGTGTAGTCTCTTGGTTGGCGGTCCGATCCAAAGTGGATTTAGCAATCAGCACTCAGCAGTCAGCATTCAGCCCGCAAACGTCTCGGGCTGAAGAGTTGCAGCATCGTTGGCGTGGTTAAGAAATCGGTTTACGGTAATTATGAAAAGGCTCTAGAAGGCGGGAAATGGGAAGAGAAGAAATACGAGGACAACGTTGGCAGACAACAGTGAAAACATAATTCGTTCCGACGAGGCCAGTATTGCAGCCACGGTACGGCCGAACGATGAGAGGGAAGAACCTGCCGGGGGGATCCTCGCCGCTCTTGAGCCGAACCAACTCACCGCCACGAAGCAGCATTTCCCACGCCGCCAGCTAAAAGGCCCGGAGGCATTTCTGGTGTGGTCCCTGCGAATTTATCTTCTCTTTATGCTCGTAGTGGTGATCTATCAGATATGGACCGGGAAATGAGGGAACAAATGCAGCTGCCGGCTTCTGACTCCTGGCTCCTGGCTGAACCCAAGCGCAAAAGCTTTCAGATTTTGTAAGCATTTTGTAAAGTGATGTCATGGAGCTGGAGACCAAAGTGGGCGCGGCGGGGGCTCCGCTGCTTCCAGCCGCCACCTGCCAAAAGCGGCGATTCCCGGCCGTTTGTTTCCCAAAATGGAAGCCAATATTCATTCCCTTATTGAACCAGCACACACAGAAAACGGGCGATTAAAAGCCAACCCAGAGGATTACACTATATGACTGAACAGCGTTAACTATAGATAATTCATCATTATTCATCTTGACATCCAATTAGAAAATGCTAAGATTCGCCCGGTTTAAAGAGTTCTGCCTTCGAGCAGAGTTCTGAGAATCACCGGGCCTCCCGTCCGGGACCGTGCCTCTTTCCGCAGCCGGAATCTGCCTGAGGAGGTGCGGTTGATCGTAGATGTTCAGCAGAAAGTGCGTTCCCATGAGGGAGTTGCAGTCACTTTGAATTAGGGGTCTGTCCCTAACCACAGGACGTCGCATTGCACCGGAATCGATGCGACCTTCAATTTGAATCGAACACGTGCGAAAAGGCACCAAGCAGGGCCGGAAAAAACAAGTTTCCGGTTCAGGGAGATCTTTGTGTCCTCGCGCCAACAGAAAGAGGTGTAGGAGCCACAGCAATAACGCTGCACCTCTAGGAGGATCTGGAATGAAAGCAGTTAAGCTTGTTTCGGTTTTACTGTTTGTGGCTGCGCTGTTCCTGGTGGGAACGGCGTTGGCGCAGACAGATCCAGGAGTTCAGGCTGCCAGCCGTGGAACAGGAAATCCGCTCGCGCAGGTGGCTAATGATGATAGCGGCGGCAACCCTGGTCTCAACGCCTTTTTCGCCGATGGTCTGGCTCGGTTCCAGGACGTGGAGTCGGTTGCCAACAGCCCCACCGGCAACAACGGCCTGGGCCCGCGGTTTAACTTCAACTCCTGTGCCGGATGTCATGCGGTACCCTCGGTGGGTGGTACTGGCCCGCGGGTGAATCCGCAGTTCGCCGGTATCGGAAGCTGCACCAATGGCGCCGGTTCCGGCCCTGGCGGCGTTTCCCAGGCGCCCGGCGGCGTCGAGGTAGAAGGAACACCGATACAAACCCCGGCGCAAATAGGAACTATAGTCTGCAATACCACCAACGCGACGCCATTCTTCATCACCCGGAACGGCCCCACGCGCGAAGCCCGCTTCCCGTTCTTCTTTAACGGGGACGGCTCGGCCAATACTGCTAACCCAAATGGCGGCGTGGAAGACCTGTTCACGGTGAGCGGTCGTCAGGACGGCGGCCAGAACTGCAGCCTGCAGCAGCCCAGTTTTAATGCTGCCGCGGCGGCCAACAACCTCATCTTCCGCATTCCCACGCCGGTCTTTGGCCTGGGCCTGATCGAGAACCTGGACGATTCCACCCTGCAGAAGAACCGAGCCAACAATCTGAACAACGGTTTTGGCGTCGGCGGCGATTTTAACCACAACGGCAACGATGGCACCATCACCCGCTTCGGCTGGAAGGCGCAGAACAAATCTGGGCACATCTTTGCCGGAGAGGCCTACAACGTGGAGATGGGCATCAGCAACCTGCTGTTCACCCAGGACCGTCCGCTGCCGGGAGAAGACGGCAACGGCGGGACCGGCAGCACCGGACTTCCGGCGACCTGCCTGAACCTGACGGGCGGCGGGTATCCGGAGGACAATTCCAACCCAGCGCAGACAACGAACGCAGCCGTTCTGGATGACGTCTCGGCGTTTGCCAACTTCATGCGCGGGCTGGCGCCGCCGCCAACCGGTGGGGTCGTAGGAGCCAGCGCAGCGTCCATCGCTAATGGCCGTTCGCTGTTCAGCGCGGTTGGCTGCGCGACCTGCCACAACCCGACGGTAGGCTCGACGCAGGTGTCGAGTTCCACCCCCGGCAGCAGCGGAGATGGTTCGCTGAGCAAAGCCCCGGTGCGTGCGTTCAGTGATATCGAGATCCATCACATGGGTGTGGGTCTGGCCGACAACGTCGGGCAGGGCGGAGCAGGCGGAGACCAGTTCCGCACGGCGCCGTTGTGGGGCGTGGGACAGCGGATCTTCCTGTTGCACGATGGCCGCACCACCAACCTGATCACCGCGATCAACCAGCACGACAGCAACGGTTCAGAAGCGGACATTGTCATCGACAACTTCCAATTCAATTTGAGCCCCAGCCAGCAGCAGGATGTGTTGAACTTCCTGCGTTCGCTGTAAACGTTAATCTGTGGCACAATCTCTGGCGAGACACGCTGCTGTCTCGCCAGTTTTTTGCTGAAAACCAGTACTTAGTACTAAGTATTTAGTACTTAGCAAAATCCTGGCGTCTTGCTGGCGGCTGAGTGCGATTGATCAGCACTCCGGCACGTTATGATCTGGCCTCTCGCTCGTAGCCAGCAGCAGAAGCTGGCAGTTTTATCCACGGAGGAAGCAGTATGCAGTATGGGAGTTCGCGTTTCCTGATTGTTCTTGCATTATTTGTATCGTTGTCCTGGGGTCAAAACGCCCCGCCACAGAATCCCCCGCAGAACGGCGGCGACTTTTCCACCAACTTGAAGCCGGACCCCTCGAAGGTGGTGCCGAAGGATACGATCATCGCTAAGGGCGCGTGGTCGAGCGCCAGTGACTCGGCAACGCCAGTGCCCGAGGGCGGCAGCATAGCTAGGAATGCATTCACTAACCCGTACTTTGGCCTGACCCTGCCCCTGCCGCCGGATTGGATTCAGAAACACTCGCCGCCACCGCCTTCGGACACCGGTGGTTACGTGCTGGCCCAACTCACTCCGGGTCCCACCTACAGCAAAGAAAAATCGCGCGGCGTCATTATGTTCGCGGCGCAGGACATGTTTTTCACACCTCTGCCCGCAGCCAACGCGCGGCAACTGGTCAATTACTCCAAGAACCATCTGCAAGGGGACTATCAAGTGGAACTGAAGCCCACGCAGACCACCACTGCCGGCCAACCGTTTATTTTCTACACTTATTGGGCCCCGGCGGCTGGGATCCATTGGTATGTGCTGAGCACTCAGATTCGCTGCCATGCCGTGCAAATTGTCATGAGCAGCCAGGACACCAAGCTGCTGGAGAGCCTGGTTCTGGAATTGAACAAGATGAAATTGCCTGCCGAAGCCAGCCCAACCGGAGGTACGGGCGGGGGTAATGTGCCGGTCTGCATCAAAGACTATGCCAAAAGCGAAAATATAATCGAGCATGTGGACCCGATCTTTACCGTGCGCAGGTTCAACCCGGTTCCCGTGCGCATCGTCATTGACAAGGAAGGAAAGATCAAGCACATCCACTTTCTCAGCGCCTTTCCTGAGCAGGAAAAAGCCATCAGCGAAGCCCTGAAACAGTGGAAGTTCCGGCCTTATGAGCGCGACGGACAGCGGGTGGAGGTGGAAACCGGCATCATGTTCGGATCAGCGCCGCAGAGGGTTGCTCCCACGGCAGAGGATGCGGCCACCGACTGATTCTAATCACTCTGCCTGGAAAGTAACCATCACTGAGAGTATCAACCTATCATTCTTAATGATATTAACTATAGTTAACGTCAATTACGAAAAACTAACAACTGCTTGACATTAACTAGTGAAGTGATACAATTCGTCGGGCTTCAGGCACTCGGCTGGGAGTAGCTCCTGGCCGGAGTTCCGGAAGTCTGTGCTTCCCAGTCTCAGGCCACGCTTTCAACTTGCTGGATATGCCGGAGTAGAAGTGTGGCTCAAACTGTTGTTTAACAATGTGGTAGGTCGCTTTCACTGGTTTTGAATGTCGCTCTTGGCTCAGGACTTCAACACCATCCTTAACCGTGCGTCGGCGCTGAAGCCGGAAGACTGCCTGTTGCTGCCCAGTGGCAGGCCGGTTTTGTGCTTGCCCACGCTCAACCCAGTTGGAAGGAGGTCAGGGAAAGACAAGGGCACAACACTTTTAAGGAGGATCATTGATGAAAAGCAGTTCGGCTCGTTTCGGTTTTTGCCATCCTGGCGTCGCTGCCGCTCGTCGGAGCGGCGCTTAGCCAGGAATCAGGAAGACTCAGCTATTCAGATTTGAAAAACTATGTTTCCTATTTGAAACCGGTTCGATAGTTTTTGACTATAGGAAGTAAGTATTTTAATTACCTTGACATCTTCCTGAGAACGGC
>DATDGH010000394.1:0-8494 GCA_036522215.1 Candidatus Angelobacter sp.
GAATAAACCTATATGCCGGCGACAAACATATGGTGCGCCCACACCACAAAACCGAAAACCGCAATGGCAATGCTGGAAAACGCTACAAATGCATATCCAAAAACTCGCTTGCGGGAGAAACAGGTCACAATCTCGCTGATCACGCCCATGCCCGGCAGGATCATGATGTAGACCGCCGGATGGGAATAGAACCAGAACATGTGCTGGAACAGCACCGGATCGCCGCCCAGCTTGGGATCAAAAATTCCGATGTGGAACCCACGCTCCAGGGCCAGGAGGATCAACGTGATGGCCAGCACTGGCGTGCCCAGGATCATGATCAGGCTGGCCGCATATTGCGCCCACACCATCAGTGGAAGCCTTCCCCAGGTGAGCCCCGGGGCCCGCATGCGGTGAACGGTGACGATGAAATTCAGGCCGGTAAAGATCGAAGAAAAACCCGCAAACAAAATCCCCACCGCCATCGTAATTACGTTGGTGTGTACGTAACCCGAGCTGAGGGGCGTATAGAAAGTCCAGCCGGTATCCACGCCGCCGCTGACCATGGCAATGAGCGAAAACAAAGCGCCAACGATGAAAATGTACCAGCTCATCAGGTTGATCTTGGGGAATGCCAGGTCTTTGGCCCCCACCATGATGGGCAGAATAAAATTCCCCAGCACTGCCGGAACAGATGGGATCAGGAAGAAGAAGATCATGTTCACGCCATGCATCGTGAACAGCTTGTTATAGGTGTCCGCCTGGAACAATTCGCCGCCGGGGGTGAGCAGGTGCAGCCGGATCAGGCTGGCAAAAATGCCGCCGACGAAAAAGAAAAACGTAATGCTGATCAGGTAGAGAATTGCGATGCGCTTATGGTCTTTGGTCAGCAGCCACGACCTGATTCCATAGTTATCGTTGAGGTAATGCTTCTCCGGCATTACCGGCTTTGCAACTTGTGCGACGGTACTCATGGTTGTTTCCCTGATGGTTTTTGTTTCTGGTTGTCCTGCTGCATCTGCTGCTGGACGTTCGGCACCTCGGTATCGCGTATCTCCGTGGGTGTGCTGCGGTTATTCAACGGCTGCCCTGCCTGCTCTGACATGGACTTGATGTAGGCAATGATCTGCAGCATGCCCTCTTCGTTGATCACTCCCTGGAAAGTCGGCATAATAGGCTGAAATCCTGAAACAATTTTTGCATTCGGATTCAGGATGGATTCGCGGATATAGTTTTCATCCGCAATCACCACCCGGTTGTCCTGCATGCGTACTGGACGGCCGTAAAGTCCTTCCAGGTTGGGGCCACGAGCGCCGGAATCCGGGCGATGGCAGGTGGTGCAGCCGAATTGCTGGAAGAGTTTTTCTCCGCTGGCAGCCAGCGATCCTTCCGCCTTGCCGCTCTCCAGCCAGGCGGCGAAATCCTCAGGCTTCATGACTACCACTTCTCCAATCATTCCCGAGTGCTTGGTCCCGCAATACTGCGAGCAGAACAGGTGGTAGGTCCCGGGAGTTGTGGCTTCGAACCACGATGTCATATAGCGGTTCGGCAGCACGTCCGTCTTGACCCGGAACGCCGGGACAAAGAAGCTGTGGATCACGTCCTGTGAAACCAAAGTCACTTTGACCGGACGCCCGGTGGGAACGTGGAGCGAGTTGATTTCACGCTGTCCGCCGGGATACTCAAACTTCCACATCCACTGTTTGGCCACTCCATAAACCTCCAGCGGATTGCCCGGAGGACGCTGGATGTGGAAATACAGGGCCGCGCCCCACAGAAAGATGACCATGGAAATGCCCAGGGGAATCACCGTCCAGACAATTTCCAGTAAGGTGGATCCGTGGATTTGCTCTGCCTGGCGTCCCGTAGACGCTCTGTATTTAATGGCGAAGTAGATGATCAGAACTGCGATGAGCAAAGAAAAGAAAGTCGTAATCAGGACCAGAAACAAGTAGAGGGCGTCCACCTGTGGGGCTAGGGTGGATGCCTGGTCGGGAAAAAATGGAAGTTTAGATTGCATCTATTTCAGCTCGCCTTGGGAAACCTGTTTTGGCCCGGCGTTCGCGGCGGAGCAAAAAGAACAATAATCCGCCCAGCACCAGCACCGTGCCCAAAGCACTGATCCTCAAAATATTGAATATTGCTGCGCCATACTTTCCCTTGGTGGGGTCATAGTGATAGCAATACAACAGCAACTGGTCCACAATGGTGCCGATTTTGCCCTTGGACGCCTCGATGATTCCCAACCGCAGGTCGCGCGGAGCATATTCGATTCCGTAGTAATACTGGGCAATGTGACCATCTGGAGTGAGCAGCATGATTCCGCTGGCATGCGCGTATTGCTGTACCTCCGGGTCCCACGCGTAGCGGAAGCCGAGCGCCTGGGCCAGCGCATCGATCTGCTCCTTCTTGCCCGTCAGGAAGTGCCACCCCTGGTCTGAGCCCGTGCGGCGATAGCGCTTGATGTATCTGTCCTTGTTCTCCTGCGCCGCCTGCGGCGTATCCCGCGGATCAAAGCTGACGATGACCACATTGAACTCTCGGCCCACGTCAAAGCGGGGCATGCCATTGAAGGTGAAGGTCAAGCCGCTCAGCACCTGGGAGCACAGCATGGGACAGGTGTAGTACACCATGGTCATGATCACCGGCTTCTCTCCAAAGTACTGGCGCAACAGCACGGGCTGGCCATGCTCGTCCACAAAATTCAGGTCCAGCGGAACCTGCTGGTTCAAGTGCTGATCGATTCCCACGTTGTCGAGAATGGATGGTTTTTGATTGGACGGTGTCTCGCCCAATTCCGCTTTCGGGGCCGCTTGCGCCCAGGCCCCTGCGCTCGCCGTCATCAGGAGAGCTGCACCGGCGATCACGTTTCGAATTTGCGCTTTACTGATCAACCCTTTTCCTACTTCTTCTTCTCCGCTCCCGCGTTCGCCTGGTTCAGGCGGCGCTGAGCGGCTTCCGAAACATCCGTCAAGTTACCTAACGGTGGCCCCGGTACAAACGCTCCATTCACCTGGGGCAGTCCACGCTTGGGGTCAGAAAGTAAATCTATGGCCTGGTCAATCGGAATATGAATGTTTCCCTGGGAGTCTTTGCCCGCGTTGGCGAGCCACTCCTTTTCCGATTCCAGGAAGGTGCTCATATCGTCGGCATCGTCATCCTGAAGACGAGGTGTTGCAAAAGTTTTCTCCAGGACTTTGGCATCGATCTCACGGTCGTACCAGTCTGGCGTCGGCTTTAACGTCTCCTTTTTGGCCAGATCGCCCCGCTCCTGATGGAGTTGCTCCTGGGCCGCCGTAGGTTTTTTGTCGATATACTTTTTCTCACCCCATTCGAAAACCCTCAGGAGTCCGCTCGCTGCCGCGAAGGTCAGGCCGGCAGAGATCACCAGGACCACCACAAACAAGATGATTCCACGAAGATTGATGTCAGACTCTTCGTGGCCTGATTTCACCTGCATGCCGCCTTGGGGTGTGTAGCTATCCATGTTTCTGTTCCAGCATGTCTAAAAATTCTGCATCGTTCACCGGCATGAGCGATCGCTTTCCCAATTGCCAGTAGAACACCGTCAACCACAATCCGCCGATCGCCAATACGTTGACTATGTTGAAGCCCACTACCCGCCAGTCGATGGGAGCCAGGACCTCTCCGGAGACGCCCTTAGAGTGAAAGCTGGGCTGCACCAGCCAGAAGAGGTCCACCAACCGGACTATCATGATCCACATAGCCATCCGCGTCAGCTTGCGCGGCTGGCGTTTCAAATTGCGCGATAGCATGATGGCGAAAGGCAAAACAAAGTGGAAGAAAATCAGGATGATGGCAATGATCTTCCAATGGCCGTGCGCGCGGTCCAGATACCACCGGATCTCTTCCGTCAGGTTGCCTTGCCAGATGATGAGCCATTGCGAGAACGAGAGATAGGCCCACAACACCACAAAGGCAAACATCAACTTGCCGTAGTCGTGAAAATGTTCTGCCTTGACAATTCTGCCGAGCGGCTCAGTTTGCGACAACCTGGCCAGCAGCCAGATAGTAAAAGCAAACGCGGTGAGGCACTCGCCTACCATGAACAGCATGCCCCAGACGGTGGACCACCACATCGGATTGAGTGACATCACCCAATCCACGGAGGCGAAGGTGATGGTTAGCCCGTAGACGACAACCCCGGCGCCGCTGAAATTCTGGATGTTGACGAAGCGCTGAGGATTGGCTTCGCCTCTCTCTTCCCGCTCTGACCAGCGGCGCAACCGCCATGCCCAGAACCACCACAGCACAAAATAAATAATCCCGCGAAGCACAAACAATGTTGGGTTCAGCCAAAGCCTTGCCCGGTCCGTGAGCAGCTCTTCCGGCTTCATAGTCGCCCATGGATAAAGGGTCTTCATCCCGAACACCAGGGGCAGCCACAACACAAACAGAAGCAGCATGTTGTAAGAACTGGTGGCGGCCTCCCAGAACCTGCGTCCCAGCGCGCCCCAATGGCCGCCGGTGGTGTATTGCAGATTCAGCAGCGCCAGCGATCCCAGGCTCACTCCCAGCCAGAACATGAAGCCCACTAGATAGGCCTGGAGGAAAAGCTTCGGATTCACAAATCCCCAAACCATGGCCACGGCGGCGGCCAACACGCCCACCAGCATCGCCTTTGTACGGAAACGTGTAATCGCGGCGGGTGGCGCGAAATCGGCAGGCGTCACCTGAACGGAGGTGCTCATGGCTTCACACCTCCCGCGGGCGCCTCCGGCGGGGCCTGCTCATTGTCTTTTGAAGTCGAAGGAATATGAATCTTACCGGGCGAGGAATTTTTCAATTGGTCGCGCTCCGCCGGAGTCAGATAGTCATCCGGGTGCTGGCTCACCTGCAACGCGCGAATATAAGCGGCGATGGCCCAGCGGTCTTCCGGCTGGATCTGCGCGGCGTAATCCGGCATCGCGCCAAAGCCGTTGCTCATCACGTCAAAGAAGTGTCCCAGAGGAGCATTACGTAACCTGTCCTCAGTAAGTGACGGCGGTTTCTTATAACCGCGCTGCACAATCATGCCGTTGCCATCGCCAATCAGGGAATGGCAGGGAGTGCAGTAAATGTTGTAGCGGTCCTGGCCGCGCTTGAGGAAGGCATGCATGTCCGCAGGAGGCAGAGGCAGATCGTTCCCCAGGGCGCCCCCGTTGTGCCGGCCGCTGAGAAAATAACTGTCAGGATCCAACTGGGCAGCGTCTGCATTCGCATCGACGCACAGTGCCGAATCAGGCTTCGCGCCCACGGGACACAGCTGCGCGATCGTGCCCGCCACCGGATAGCGCGCCGAACGCCGGTCAGCAAAGAACTCACTCGACCGCAGAGGAATAAACTTGGGCTGGTTATGCATGTCCTGGCGGCAGCCAGTGAGCGCCAGTCCAAGCACAAATACCCCACAGAACCCGAGCAACCAGGTGCGGATTGTCGCCGAAGGCCTAATACGGCACCTCCGTGATCTCTTCCGGGTGATAGCCCTCAAGAAAACGTTTGGTTTCTTCCAGGCGAAACTTGGGGTCCTGGGATTCGATGCACAGAAAGAAGCGGTCGCGGCTGGCGCGCACAAAGTTGGGCGAATTGAATACCGGATGATAAGGCTGCGGCAGTCCGTTCAGTACCAGCATGCCAAATACCGCCGCCAGCGAAGCTCCCAGGATGGCGCACTCGAAAGTTACAGGAATGAACGCCGGCCATGAGTGGTAAGGCTTGCCGCCGACATTAATGGGGTAGTTCACTGCTGACACCCAGTACTCCAGCGAATATCCGCCAACCATTCCCAGGATGGCGCCGACCAGCGTAACCAGTGGGACACGGTTGTGGTGGGCGCCCACCGCTTCGGCTGCTTCCTCCAGGGGATAAGGCGTGTAGGTATCCATCTTGCGATAACCCGCTTCAAACGCGCCCTTGGCCGCGTGCACCAGATCGGTCGGATTCTCAAACTCCGCCATCAGTCCGTAAACTGGCGATGCATGCGAATGTGAGGTGGTCATTCTTTCACCTTCGCTTGCGGCAGCAGTGCCCGAATTTCAAAAATCGAGATCGCCGGCATAAATCGGATGAACAGGAAGAACAGCAGCGTAAAGAACCCCATAGTTCCCAAAAGGGTCATCACATCCCACTTGGTGAACCAATACATGCCCCAGGAGGTCGGCAGGAAGTCACGCTGCAAGCTGGTAATGATGATCACGTAACGTTCCAGCCACATGCCGGTGTTGACAATGATGGAAACGATGAACAACCGCCACGGCGTGGAGCGCACCTTGTTGAACCACAGCGACTGCGGCAGGATGATATTGCACAGGATCAGCAGCCAGTAATAGAACTTGTAAGGCCCGGTCATGCGGTTCCACATCGCTGCCCGTTCATATTTATCCGGGCTGTACCAGGCGAAGAACGCTTCCATGGCGTAGCTGTAGGCCACAATCAGTCCCGTGGCTAGCATCACCTTGGCGCAATTTTGCAAATGGCGCAGGGTGATGAAGTCCTGCATGCCATAGAGATAGCGGAATGGGATGGCCAGGATCAGCACCATGGCAAAGCCGGAGTAGATGGCGCCGGCGACGAAATAGGGCGGGAAGAATGTGGTATGCCAGCCCGGTATCACCGCGCTCGCAAAGTCCAGGCTCACCACGCTGTGTACGGAAAGAACCAGCGGAGTGGCCAGCCCGGCCAGCAGCATGTAGGCCGTCTCATAACGGTTCCAATGGCGCGCTGAACCGCGCCAGCCCATGGCCAGCATTCCGTAGATGCGCTGCACTACCAGTGTCTTGGCTGAATCCCGCAGGGTGGCAAAGTCTGGAATCAAGCCTATTCCCCAGAACAAAAGGGAAACGGTGAAGTAAGTCGAGACGGCAAAGACGTCCCAGATGAGCGGGCTGCGGAACTGCGGCCACACTCCCATGCTGTTGGGATAGGGGAACAACCAGTATGCAGCCAGCCACGGACGCCCGGTATGGATCAGGGGAAACAATCCTGCCTGCATGACCGCGAAGATGGTCATGGCTTCAGCAAAACGGTTGATGGATGTGCGCCAGCTCTGTTTGAACAGAAGGAGAATCGCGGAAATCAGCGTGCCCGCGTGCCCGATGCCGATCCACCACACAAAGTTGATGATGGCAAAGCCCCAGCCCGAGGGTATGTTGATGCCCCAGATTCCGGTGCCTCGAACAAACAGGTAGCCGATGGCGGCATTCAGTACTCCGAACAACATCACCGCCACGCCCGCAATCAAGATCCAGAAGACCGGCGTGTGCCTTTGCAGCACAATGCCACCGATGCGATCCGTAACCGTGCCCATATCATGGCCCGGCCCCAACAACGGCGGCCTTACGCCTTTAGGCGGCAGAACATCGGGTTTGTCAAACTCTGGCATGAGTCCTTACGTCTTCTCCCTCTCGTCTCCGTGACTCCTGGTTGCTTTTGCCTTTGTTCTAACTTTGCTTTTGCTCTTGTCTTTGCTTTTGCTATTGTCTTTGCTCTTGCTCTTGTCTTTAGTTCTTGCTCTCGTCTTTGTTCTTGCTCTCGTCTTTAGTTCTTGCTCTTGCTTTTGTCTTTGCTGTTGCCTTTGATTTTGCCAATTGCCAATTGCCAATTGCTAATTGCTAATTGCTATTTCCCCAGTTCCGGATTTGGGTTCCGCACCGCCGCAATGTAGGTGGTGCGCGGGCGCGTGTTTAGCTCCGCCAGCAGCGAGTAATTTCGCGGATCAGCCTTCAGTTTGGCCACGCGGCTGTTTCTATCGTGAATGTCACCAAAGATGATGGCTTCCGTGGGGCAGGCCTGCTGGCACGCCGGCTTTATCTCGCCATCTTCGATCTTGCGATCATGCTTCTCGGCAGCAATCCGGGCCTGCGTGATTCGCTGTATGCAGTAGGTGCACTTTTCCATTACACCGCGGCTGCGAACCGTCACGTCAGGATTGCGCAGCATCTTGAGGCTCGGCGTGTCGTAGTCTGCGTAAAGCATGAAATTGAACCGCCGCACTTTATAGGGACAGTTGTTGGAGCAATAGCGCGTGCCCACGCAGCGGTTGTACACCATGTCATTCAAGCCCTCAGTGCTGTGCACCGTGGCCCCCACCGGACATACGTATTCGCAGGGAGCGTTTTCGCACTGCATGCAGGGAATCGGCTGGAAATAGGCGCTGGGATTGGCCAGGTCGCCTTCATAATAAGTGTCAATGCGGATCCACTGCATCTCACGGCCCCGCTGCACCTGCTCTTTCCCCACCACGGAAATATTGTTCTCAGCCTGGCAAGCCACCGCACAGGTCTGGCACCCGATGCACGAATTCAAATCGATGGCCATGCCCCAGGCATAGCCCAGGCGGTTGAATTCAGGGCTGCCATAAGGGAAGTTATCGGGGCGATAAAGTGTTTCATTCGGCGCCGGCTCCCCTTCCCCTTCACGAGCGAATCCTGGCTTTTTGCGATACTCCTCCAGATCAGTAGCCTTGACCGGCTCGCGACCTTCCATCGAGAAGTGGCCTTGCGTAACGGCTACACTC
>DATDGH010000395.1:0-2751 GCA_036522215.1 Candidatus Angelobacter sp.
CAGTAGGTGGCAGATCCGACGTCTCAAACTCATAGCGCTGTCCGGCGCTCAAAAGTCTTGCCGCAAGCGTAACTTTCAAGATGTTGAGATCAATTAGGTGTTCGTTGTGCCGCTCCTCCGTCCGCGTCTAAACAAGCGTCGCCCAAAGACCCCGGCAGAATACCTCAAGACTCCTGAACCCAATAAGCCGGAACCAAATAGGATGAACGTTCCAGGTTCGGGAACAGTGCTCTTGCTCATTGACATAGAGATAGAGTCGCTCGACCCAGAACAGCTGGGGCTTTCTGCTACGTCGCTGCAGATTCTTGAATTCAGGAATTGACCGTTCGATAAGGCCACCGAAATCGAGACCGGCTTGTTGCCTTCTGTGAACTGACCCAGGATTGGCAAGCCTTGGGCTGTCAAAGGGATACCATCCGTGTCGGACAAGAAAGCGACCGTCGCCACTCCCGCGACATTCGAGAAGACCACAACATCACTGAGGATTGTGTGGGCCTTATCGTCGTAAATGAGCACCATACCCTGCGCTTGGGCTGTGAACGATAGACTCGTAAGGGTCGAAGTCAACGTAAGTTCCGGGGCTTGCTCGGGGATCGTACAAGTGATCGGCTTGCTCGTTAAGGTTATTGTTGAGCACGAGTTTGCCCAACTCATGCTAGTCAGCACAAGAAAAGCAGCCAAAGCGAAGACTAGAGCTAGGACTCTCGGCAGCGCGGGCGCTATGCGGGCGGTGGTTGGAAATGAAGTGGATCGCACGTGGGGATGCTCCTTTGTTGGAGGAAGGAAGCCGAAGTGACAGGCTCGTCCATGGCACGGTATTGATACCGCGAACTGAGTCGCATGTGTATAGAGAGTTCCTAGTACGCGGCGCCAATTGTTTCCTGTACCAGCCCCGATAGAACTCAGTTGGGGAGCCTGCTTCGCGAACGACGATGCATCTATGCTCCAGCGGTTTAGGTCCAGAGATGGTTGGCGAAGCCCAGAATGGAGACGGATAAGAAGAGATAAGGCCACAATTCAAATGCTCGACGTAAAACGTGTGCCGAAGAACAGAATCGAGATTGACGCTCTAAGACGAAGTTGCAAGCGCTCGAAACGCTACATAATTTACTTGGCCGAGGGAATAATCCGGGTTCTTGTTAGGCCTCATGTCTTAGTCATGTGCCGCACTGGCGCGGTTCGCGTTCATTTCAGTCAGGAAGACCGTCCGCATGGGTAGCTTAACGAATCAATTCGCGAGCAGATTTACTTCGTCGAGCCAGACTTTGTACGGCTCCTGCTTTGTAATTGCCATTCATTTGGAAGGCGATGTCGATTTCCTCTTGATACCACTTGGGCTGAGCGGTGAAATGGACGTCAACGTTATAGGTCTGGTCAGCAACGCTGAGCGTCACGTCGTGAACCTGGTTGCCGACACGTTCGAGCGTCCAGACGAGATGGATCCAGGTTTGCGAGGGAAAATGATTGCACGGGACAGGAATTGGAACCCACTCTCCGTGCAACGGATCCCATACGTTCCACTGCTTGTTGGTCCCGAGATGGTGAGGGGAAAGCCGCAAAGAGCCGCGGGCGGTGGTTCCGGGGCCGGTGGAACGATGGAAAGGTCCGAGGGCGGGGTTGGCGTGATGGCACAATTCGCAACGTTGCTGGGCAGGCCCTGACATCCAGAGACCGCGAGAAGCAAACCTGCCAGAATGACCAGGACGATCAGAGCAGTGCGCTGGATGCCGACTCCCCGTAACATACTTCGCATATCAAACTCTCAAATGCGTGCCTGCGTGTTGATTCAAGACCTGCATCTGCGACGGTCGGAAATGCGGTCACAACTGTTTCGGATCGAATCTTCAGAATGCGGTTAATTGCACCTTGTCGAGCCACACGTTGTATCGATCCGGGAGGAAAAAGAGAGAAGCAGGATTGCCATCCGGACATGCTTTGAATGTTGCTGATGGTGGTCTGGGATTGGGAAGTGACTGTGATGTTGAGAATCGTGGCAGAAATGTAGCCACGCTTGTCCTCGGCTATCACCTCTAGTTGGCGCCGACCGGGAGTAATGAAGATCTGCTTGTTGATGGAATTGGAGGTGAAGTAGACGGCAAGTTGGCCGACGTAGACGCGCATAATTCTTACGGCCGGAGTGGGTCACAACGGTCTTTTGGACTTTAGCGAAGATGGGCGAATGGTGAACATACGGCGGCAACCGTAAAAAAGACGGGTACAAACCCCGATGCCATGGTGGAGTGGCGTAAGCGTCAGGCAAAGCCGAGAAACGGAAAACGTAAGGCGCGGGGACCTCAATTCTCAGATTTGTCACTCGAATTCATGCGCCGCAATTCAAGACCTGCAACTGAGGATCGCTTTCCAGATGTCCGCACTTAATCGTAATGGAGGCACTCATGGAGTGCATATTCCGTCCCTTCCTGTTCTCACCCTCCTAATTCAGAATGATTCAACCCTGATATTCATTCGTCAAATCTGGATCAGACTTCACTAGAAAGCCGAACGCAGGCCATCCAGCAACGGAGCGTGCATGTGAGGCTATTTGGGCACTGAGATTGAATAGGGTATTCACCCGCTATCAGATTGGAGCATCTGCCGGATACCGCCGCCAGAATCGGCGTGCTAAGTTCTTCGATGCGTAGTTGCAAAATCACTGCTTGCCTCGGAGGCTAGTCTGCGCCGTGTTCCTGACGGATTTCAACTTTAGGACGGAGTAATGCGAAGCGGTCAATTGTTCAAACGAATGGGTGC
>DATDGH010000396.1:0-4688 GCA_036522215.1 Candidatus Angelobacter sp.
AGTGATCGAGAAGATCAATCCGATCCTGCGGGGATGGGTGAACTATTTCCGGGTAGGCCATTCAGCTCGATGCTTTTCGATGGTCAGACACTGGGTGGAGGAGAAGGTAAGGCGACACCTGATGCGTGCCAGAGGACGCCAGGGGAGGGGCTGGAAACGGTGGAGTAGGGAATGGATGTATGGCACACTCGGATTATTTAATAACTATCGAGTAGGCCTCCACTCCTGAAAGCGCAGCCAGCATCACACGTCCCATAACCCTTGGCAAGAAGCAAGCAGGAGCGCCCAGTGCGGGAAATCTGCACGCTGGGTGCGATGTGGCGGGGGCTGGAAACGGACTTACGGCTCGGCTAGTGAGGCACTCCCAACGGAAACGGGGAGCAACAGATAGGCCGGGCCTGCGGAGCACCGCGCCAGTCCTCGACCCTACCAAGCACCTCGGTTGCGGTCCGGAACGCCGCCGGAAAGCTGATCGTAGAATCCATCCTCGAAACGAAAGCCAGGACCATCCTGGAATTCATGCATGGATTGCAGGGAAGTTTGTGGGTGACGTTTGAAGAAGGGACCAGCGCCGTCTGGTTGTACGATCTATTGAAACCACACGTCACCAAAGTGATCGTATGCGATCCGCGGAAAAACGCGCTGGTCAAGGCAGGAAACAAGAACGATCGAGTGGATGCCCGGAAGTTGAGCGATCTGTTGCGCGCGGGACTTCTCACGCCGGTGTATCACGGAGAGGCCGGGGTGCGCACGTTGCGGGAACTGAGTCGCAGTTATCTCACCATCACCAAGGATCTCACGCGTGTGATGAATCGTCTCAAAGCGCTGTATCGAAGCTGGGCGATTCCCTGCGCTGGGGAAAAGGTCTATTCCCCGCGCCACCGAAGCGCGTGGCTAGAAAACCTAACGGAACCAGGCGTGCGTCGCCGCGCCGAGCAGCTCTACCAACAACTCGATGTCTTGGTGCCGATCCGTCGACTAGCGCGGCGGGAGCTGTTGACCGAAGGCCAGAAGCATCCCGCCTACGAGCTTCTCCGGCAGATGGGTCCAATCCGGGTAGCCCTGCTCATCGCTCTGCTCCAGACACCGCATCGTTTCCGCACAAAGCGGCAACTATGGGCCTACTGTGGACTAGCCTTGCAAACGCACAGCAGCGGTGAATACCGGTTCAGCTCTGGACAACTGCAGCAATCCAAGCGGCCGCCGGCACTGCGCGGTCTCAACGTGAACCACAATCATGATCTGAAGAACCTGTTCAAAAGCGCGGCCACACACGTCAGCACCTCCACAGATCCGTGGGGAGACTTCTATCGGAATTTATTGGCCAAAGGAATGAAACCGGCCATGGCGCGCCTGACCTTGGCCCGCAAAATAGCAGCGATCGTTTTAACGATCTGGAAGAAAGGAGCACGCTTCGATCCAGCAACTTTGAAACAGCAAGCAGCTTGAGCGTGTGACGAGAGCCGATGCCAACTGCGCGGGGCATACCTGGCGCTGGCCCGTCGATTCTCGAAACGCTCGGTTCGAGGGAGAGTATCCACCCCACTGGTAGGCTCTCAGAGGTGCTCCGGCACTGAGTCTCATTGTTAACCCTATGCCCCCTCGGATAACCGAAAAAAGCTATAGGCCTCGAGTCTCAGATAGAACCATGGTTGACACACGCAAAAATGGCATCCCAACTAGCTTGCTCACGTTTCAGAAATCGACCGGAGCTTATCCGCCTGGCTTTCCCTTTTTGTGGATGATTGCACAACGGTCCTCGCTGTCAAGGGTTCGCTTCGCCGCGCATGGCAGCGCGCCCTTGACTGCTCCGGGCCGTTCTGAACAACCCTTTTCCACTATGAGGGAAAGCCAGGCAGCAGAAACCAGCAGCCGCCTGCGACGGCCGGCCCTGATCGGTGGACGTATGGTCCGCGTTGCCGGCCAAGCCGATCACGCATCAGCTCCTCACAACGCACGGCAGAGCGTGCGGGTGGGGCTGAATGCCACGACGAATTCTCGCTCGGCTTCAGCTCGGCGGGGAAATATTTCTCTTGACATTCCCTCTCATAGAACCAGTGGGGCGATGCCAGTTCGAAATGGATTTCTGCGTCGCCAGGAATACCCGACGAGGCCGTCTCCGGAGAGCCAGCGCGCAGATGATAGCAGGTGATAGCAGATGTGAGCTTTTGAGCAGAATTTTTCCGCTCGAGTAGAAGATGGCGTCACCCTCCCAGGTTCAAGGCTCTTTTTGATTTTGTCGGGTCTATAAAAAAAGGCGGCAAACTGGCCAAAAAAACTCACTGTCAGAGAAAGCAGATGTTTCAGAGCACTGGCGGCTCCGTCCTGAGCGCCGGGGGAGAAGGGCCGCCTGTGGATGCTTCCTACGATGCCCCGCTACGGCGCGGCAAGCCCGCTATGCGCTATTTTCACGACCTCGGCTAGGGATGAGGAACAGAGCTGAGCGGGGGCACGTGTGTGATTCGTCCACCCCTGTGCGCCAGCCGGCAGATCTGCTCGCCCACCACCACTTGATTTCACTTGAAAAACGGTTGAAAAACCGTTGATTGTCGCCCGGCACCCACCCGAAATCGATGATTCAACTTGATTCTCCATGATTCTGAGGCCCGCGTCGTTGGGGATGAGTCGCGCCACATTCAAGATTCACGGGGTCGGACACGCCCACCGTCTGAATAAGCCGCAGGGGCGGCCGTTTCCCTTCCGGCTAGCACGATATCCGGCAAAGTTCCCGCACGCCACGAATCTAGGAGACCCCAGTGGGACCAAGATCAATTTCGTTTTGGGCATCTGGGCGCCATGCGTTTCTCGGCACCATAGAGCCAGGGAAACTGTGCATCCAGCACTGCGATGGCTTGGGCCGCAGTCTGGGCCAGCGGAGGAAGAAGGGGTTCGGGGTGTGGCTGTGCCTGGGTCTGAGCTTGCAGACGCGCACGCCGGTTGCGGCCTTGAGCTTTGCCGCCACGCGAGCCAATGCGCCGCAGTTGCTCGGGGGACTGATTAAATAGCCTCACACCGGGCGTTCGCCGGGTTCATAGGGCCAGAAACTCCGCGTGAGCGGGAGTGGATGGATACTGTGAGACAGACCGGGCGCGGCAAGCTATGGTCGACATATCCCTGGCGTCCGTGGGTGCCCGTTAAATAGCCTGACTTCGGTTGCTGCGGTTCATTATTTGGTGGCGGGTTGCCCGATTTATTGAGGCAAGCCCGACCCCGCTGGAGAGTTTGTGAATTGATCGCCAGCCGAGCCGAGCGCCCGGTCCCACATCAACATATAAAGGAGAGAGAGAATGGCGAAAGCAGCGTCCGTTTACGAGCGATTGACAGGAGGAAACCGAAAGCACCGGAAGGATTTGCAGCGGCGGCTGCATTCGGATAATCCGGGGCTGGAAGTGGTGCATGCAAACGCCGCCGGAATCGATATAGGCAATCAGAGCCATTTCGTCGCAGTGCCTCCGGCGAAGGATGCTGAACCGGTACGGGAGTTCGGAAGCTGGACAGCGGATCTCGAGCGCATGGCGGCATGGCTGAAGTCGTGCGGTATCGAGACGGTGGCAATGCAATCCACCGGTGTTTACTGGTTCGCCGTTTATGACGTTCTGGAGAAGCACGGTCTGAAGGTATTTCTGGTGAATGCGAGCCACACCAAAAATCTTCCGGGGCGCAAGTCGGACGTGCAGGAAAGTCAGTGGCTCATGAAACTACACACCTATGGGCTGCTGCGGAATTCTTTCAGGCCGCCGGAAGAGATACGGCCGATCCGGGCCATCTGGCGGCTGCGGGACCGGCACGTGCAAGACGCGGCGCGCAGTGTTCAGCATATGCAGAAGGCGCTTACGTCGATGAACGTGCAGCTGGCCAACGCCATCAGCGATATCAGCGGCACATCCGGACAGGCGATCATCCGGTCGATTCTGGCCGGTGAGCGGAACCCCAGAAAGTTAGCCCGGCTGCGCGATCAGCGCATCCGGGCCAGCGAGGAAGAGGTGGCCCGATCGCTGGAAGGAAACTGGCAGGAAGATCAGTTGTTCGAACTTCAGCATGCCGTCGATGAATACGATTTCCGGCTAAAGCAGATCGCCGAATGCGACCGCAAGTTGCAGACATATCTGGCGGTACTGCCGACCCGGCCCAGTCCGGGCACCGATACCGGCGCGGCGCCCCCTGCGCCCGCCGGCGCGACCGGGAAAAAGAGAAAACGCGCGAAGAAAGCACAAGGCTATGCCCCGTGTTCATTCAATCTGGCGGCGGAGCTGATCCGCGTCAGCGGAGTGGATGCCCTCCGCATTGACGGCATCAGCCTCATCACCTTCCAGACCGTAGTGGCGGAACTGGGCACAGACCTCGCAAACTGGTTTCCCAACGAGTATCACTTTGCTTCGTGGCTGGGCCTGACCCCCAGACGCGATGTGAGTGGCGGAAAAGTGATCCGGCATACACGCGCGAAAAACCGGAATCGTGTTGCGGGCGTCCTGCGCATGGCCGCCAACGCACTGCTGCGCAGCGACAGCTATCTCGGCGCCCGTTACCGGCATCTTCGCACCAGGCTGGGCAGCCCAAAAGCCATTAAGGCGATGGCCCGCTATCTGGCCTGTATCATCTACCGCCTGTTCACCAAAGGTCAGGCCTGGGTGGATCGCGGCACCGAACACTTCGAGCGAAACCGCCAAACGCGCGATCTGGCCAGACTT
>DATDGH010000397.1:0-3436 GCA_036522215.1 Candidatus Angelobacter sp.
AGCTTCATGGTTGGAGTGATTTCCCCGCCGGCGACCGTGAATTCGTCAGGGACGATCACGATCTTCTTGATGGTTTCGAAGTGCGCCAGCTTCTTGTTCACGTCCTCGACAATCCCGCGGTACAGTTCGCGCACTTTGTTATTCGCAACCAGCTCCGTGCGTGTGCCGAAATTGATGCCGTTGGCTCGGCCCCAGTCTTCCAGAAGAGGGAAGTGCGGGGAGATGATGACGGAGGCATATTTGCGCTTGTCGCCGATCACCGCGGCCTGGGCGATCAACACATTGTTCTTGAGCGCATTTTCAATGGGCTGCGGCGCAATGAATTTTCCACCTGAAGTTTTGATCAGGTCTTTCTTGCGGTCGGTGATATTCAGGAAACCTTCACTATCGATCTCGCCGATGTCGCCGGTCTTGAACCACCCATCCGGTGTGAAGGCGGCCTTGGTTTCTTCCGGCATGTTCCAGTAACCCTTGAAGACCTGCGCGCCTTTTACCAGGATCTCGCCATCCGCCGCAACTTTGACCTGAACAATATCATTCGGCTTGCCCACCGTGCCCAGCTTGAAGGCGCCGCGCCGGTTCACGGAAATTGTGGGCGACGTCTCGGTCAGGCCGTAGCCTTCGCAGATAGGAATTCCCATCCAGCAAAACCAGTCCGCCATGTCTTTGCCCAGAGGAGCGCCGCCGGAAAAATAAGCGCGGCTGCGCCCGCCAAATCCATTCCGGATTTTCGAATAAACCAGCTTGTCTGCCAGCTTCCAGGCCAGGCTCTGCGGAGTTTGGGTGTCTTTGATTTCCTCCATGTGCCGCTGGCCTACGCGCAGCGCCCAATCAAGAATCTTGCGTCGGATGCCGGTCGCCCGCCGCTCCGCTTCCTGCCGCACTTTTTCATAGACTCGTGGCACGGCCACAATGATCGTCGGCTTGGTTTCCTTGAGCGCCTGTGGGAGCTGTTCAAAAAATGGACAATAAGCGATGGTCACGCCGTTCAAAAAGCATACATAGTCCAGGTGACGCGCGGTCACATGCGAGAGAGGCAGGAAGGAAAGATAGAGATCGCCCTGCTTCCATTCTGACTGCCTGGTTGATTCCATCGCCACCGAAGTCAGGTTGCCGTGGCTCAGCATCACGCCCTTGGAAGTCCCGGTTGTTCCTGAGGTGTAGATGAGTGTAGCCAGATCATCCGGCTGGGTTTGATGTGCCTTGGCATCGAATTCCGGATCCTCCTCCTGGGTTGCCTGTTCCAGGATGGACCACATGCGAATGACGTTGACCTCCGCCACGTCATCCATGATCACAATTTTTTCCACGCTGGTCTGGGACTGAATGGACTGCACTTTCCGCAATTGCTCCAGCGTCGAGACAAACACCACTCGCGCTCCCGAATGGCGCAGCAGGTAAGCAGTCTGATCGGCGGTGAGTGTGGAGTAGATGGGGACATCAGCAACGCCGGTGCAGACGCAGGCAAAATCGGCGATCATCCATTCTGGGCGGTTTTCGCTGAGGATCGCGATCCGGTCGCCCTTCTGGATGCCCCACTGTTTGAGCACCCGGGCAACACTGACGACGTATCCATAATATTGCCGGGAAGAAATCGGCTGCCAGCGGTCGCCACGTTTGAACATCACGTGCTGCTCCAGACTGTGGCCCACAGAGGCAAAAAAAATATCAGCTAGGGTCCTGGTTTCCATTTCAAGGCTTGGTTTCCATGCCTTTCAACACAATATCAACGATCACATCTGCCAGGCTGGAGAGAGGATAGTCACGCTCCTTGTCAAACAGGATCCATGAGGTCACCATCTCGTCCACGGCTCCAAAGAAACAGTTTACCGCTATCTTCACCGGCAGTTCGGAGCGGAACACGCCGGCTTCCTGGCCTTCGCGCAGAACGTCCTTGATCAGATCAAAGTATTCAACTAGCAGGTTGTGGGAGAACTGCACCAGAAACTTGGCGCTGTGCCGCAGTTCGGTCTGGAACACAATTGCCATGTTGCGATTTTTGCCCAACGCTTCCAGGTGGAGAAACGCCATTTTGCGCAGCTTCTCCCTTGGGTCCGTAATCTCGCTCAATTCGCGCCGCGCCCGGTCGATGAAGCCGTGGAACGCCGAATCAATCGCTGCCATGAGCAGCTCATCTTTGTTCTTAAAGTAGAGATAGATGGTGCCATCTGCAACGCCGGCGCGGTCGGCAATCTCAGACACGCGAGAGTGGAAAAAACCCTTCTCGGCAATTACCTCGATGGCCGCATCCAGGATGCGCTGGTACTTATCTGAGGTGCCAACAGGCTTAGCGGCGGTATCGGATGAGCGCTTCACAGGAAAGACGTGAATGTACTTGGATTTCCGCAGTAACGCAACTTGAATTTGAAGAATTGGTTTTTGGACTTTGCTAACTACTGACTACCAATACTAAGTACTAATCGCCGCTGTTCTTACACCATTCCAGAAATTTTCGAAACGCCCTTCCCCGATGGCTGTACAAGGCTTTTTCTTCAGGCGGGATTTCGGCGAAAGTCTTACCCAGATGCGGAAAATAAAACAGCGGATCATATCCGAAGCCGTAGCTGCCTCGCGGCGCGATCAACAGATCGCCTCGAACTTCGTCAGAAAACGTCTCCAGCGTCCTGCCGTCCTTTGCCACCGCAATCACACACACAAATTTGCCTGCGCGTTTCGCCGCAGGCAACTGCTCCAATTGCGCGATCAAAACTTGGTTGTTCTGTTCATCATCAGAATTCACGTGCGATTCAGTCCCACCCCGGACGATCGCCGCGTAACGGGCCGAATACACCCCCGGAGCGCTGTTCAGGGCATCCACAGCCAGTCCCGAATCATCCGCTACCACCAGCGTTCCCGGAACCAGGCGGCTATAATGCTCTGCCTTGATGCGCGCATTCTCTTCGAAGGTGGCGCCATCCTCGACCGCTTGCGGGAGGGTCTGGAAACCCGGAAGGACCTGAATTTCTATCCCAAGATTGGCGGCCGCGGCTCTGAAATCGGTAACTTTTCCCGGGTTGGACGTGGCAAGATAGATATGAACACATGACATGTTTTTAACATGCATTTATCCTGATCATAATCGATCTTAGAGGTGAGGAGGGTTATGTCGAGACGGGTAGTCGCTGTTTTTTCCCTATTTCTGATGTTGCTGCTGAATGGATGCGTGATCTCACCCAGAAGAACTGTGGTTTCCAGCGGTGGAGGCGGCGGCAGCCCCACCGGCAAGCTTTACGTGACCAATGATTCAGGCAATTCTATTGTCCGCTTTGATAAAGCCTTTACTGCGACTGGGAACGTAACTCCAGCCGCCACCATTTCCGGGGCGGCCACCCAGATTTCCAATCCCCAATACATGTTCCTGGACGCCGTTGCGGATCGTTTATTTGTGGCCAACGCCGGCGCCAGCAATATCTTGATTTTTGAGACAGCGAGCACG
>DATDGH010000398.1:0-5234 GCA_036522215.1 Candidatus Angelobacter sp.
GTTTTGATCAACCCTGTTCCCTATGGCTTTTCCGCTGATACCGTTTGTAATCTTTCCGTAGCCGTGTCGCCGACAATCCAACCATCCTTGAGCTGAATGATGCGGTTCCCGTACGACGCATTGACCTCAGAGTGGGTCACCTGAATGATGGTGGTGCCCTGCTGGTTCAATCGCTTAAAAAGCTCCATGATCTCCTGTGCCTGGCCGGAGTGGAGGTTCCCGGTCGGCTCGTCGGCCAGAATCAATTTAGGATTGCCGGCCACGGCGCGCGCCACACCTACCAACTGCTGCTGTCCGCCGGAGAGCTGATTGGGATAGAGGTCCTTTTTCCCGACAATCTGAAAACGGTCAAGGATATCGGCAACCATGGCCGCGCGCTGCGCTCGCGGTATGTCCCGGTAAGAGAGGGGCACATCGATATTTTCCTGGACGGTCAGATTGTCCAGCAGATGGTAGCTTTGAAAGACAAATCCAATGTATTTACGGTTCAGCTCTGCTCGCCGCTTGCGATCCATTTTGTGCACCGGCTGGTCCAGAAGGAAAAACTCCCCGGCCCAGCCATCGTCGAGGAGGCCGGCAATGCTCAGCAGCGTGGTCTTCCCCGCTCCTGAAGGCCCCATGATGGTGACAAATTCACCTTCCTTAATGTCAATGTTGATGCGGCGCAGCAACCAGATCGTACCCGCCGGACTCTTAATGGTCTTTTCGATATTGGTTAGTTGAATCATTTAATTGTCCTGTTAAACCGATGTTGATCCTTTTAATTTTCTCATGGCGACAGACAGAATCAACATTGGCAACGCGTCCGGTCCGGGGAGAAAGAGGTTCGGGGGATTCAAGCCGCTCGGGGACCGTCCGTGGCAGCAGCTTCGTGCAGGGAGCCTAGCGCCCATGCTGCGTTTTTGCGAGCTTCTGGGGAAGGCGACGTCTTGAGGACGTGGATTAACTCCGGAATTGCAGGACGCCCAATCAGCACCAGCGCCGCCGCAGCCTCCTCTCCCAGAGTCGGCTTGCGATCTCGCGCGGCTGGCCGGTAACGCGATGCGTCTATCTCAGTCCTGTCACCCAGTAGATCAGCCAACGCACTCACCACCTTCGCCGTGGAAGACCGCTGCTGACCCAGCCAGAACGCTGCCTGGGCCTTCTGCTGCGCAGTCCCGGATTTCAGGACGGCTACATAGTGAGGAATAGCGTCTCCTCCACCTTCATCCGTCGTGGTCTTGGTTCGCCGTCCAAAACCTGGCAAAAACACCAGGCAGGCAAGTATGGAAACTACGGCAAGCCAAGTCTTCAAGTCACGCATAAACTGCCCCCAAAGGGACCGTGCGCAGTTGAACCATGGGCGGTGCTGCATCCTGAATGGCACTTTTTATACCGAACCGGATTGAGATGTAAGCTATTGAGAAATAAACCTCTTGTAGCCTGGCTTTGGAACGAACTTTAGAAAGTGGTGTTCGCTAGTGAGATGCGGCTGTTCGAAAGCGAACAGGCAAAACCAGAGGTTTGTCCCCCCAAAGGGTCCCCGACGCGCTTCGCATACCGGGGTAGTGGTGACCGGGGGCCCCCGGGGTCCCCGGCACGCGCCGGTTTTGCGCGTGATGGGGTGGAATGACCCGATGACCCGACGACCCGATGACCCGATTTCTTCACTCGTACCTCAGCGCGATCATCGGATCTACCTTTGTCGCCCGCCATGCAGGAATGTAGCTCGCAAGCAATGAAACTATGGCAAGTATCCCGATCACTGAGGCAAAGGTAACTGCATCCAGCGGGTTCACGTGAAAGAGCATGCTGTTCAGGCTGCTGAAGCCTCGGGTCACCAGGACAGCGCCCACCACGCCGAGCAACACTCCCAGAGCGTTCAAACGCAACCCGCTTTTCAAGACCATCTCCATCACGTCACTGCGGGTTGCGCCCAGAGTCATGCGAATGCCGATCTCATGAGTGCGTTGGGCAACGGAGTAAGCCACCACTCCATAAATCCCAATCGCCGTCAGCACCAGCGCCAGCACGCCGAATGCCTCCAGCAGCATGGCCTGGAGTCGAGGTTGCGCCACCGATGCGCTGACGTAGTTCTCCATGGTCTTCACGCCATAGAGAGGCAGATCGGGATCCATGGCGGAAACGGTATGGCGTGCTGCAGGAGTCAAACTGGCCGGATCATCAGAGGTTCGCAGGCAGATGGTCATAGTGGAGCCAGGAGACTGTGCTAAAGGCAGGTAATACTCTGGCGTAAAGTCGGCGCTCAGCGACCGGTGTTTCACATTGCCAACCACTCCTACTATCTCACGCGTAACCTCTTTGCCATCCTCACCGATGCCGGGAATAATGTGCCGGCCGATCGGGTCCTCATTGGGAAAGAAGCGTTTGGCAAAGGCATCATTCACAATCACCACCTGCGTCGCCTTCTTATCGTCGCGTTGGTTGAAATCGCGGCCGTGCAGCACAGGAATGCCGACTGTACGGAAATATCCTGGACTGGAAAATCGCAAATCGGCAAAAGGCTCATCTGAACGGGGTACAGGCCGGCCCACAATCTGGAAGGTAATGATCAGGGCATCGTTGCTCAAGGGAAGCGGAGCAACTGCGGCCACCGATTTAACGCCGGGAAGGAACTGGAGCCGGCGCAGGACTTCGTCATAAAACTGGACCTGTTGGTCCGAATTGTACTTTGCCTCCGGCAGATCAAAGTTGAAGGTAAGCATATTTCGTGGATCAAAGCCCGGATCAACCGCCGTCAGCCGATGGAAGCTCCGTAACAAAAGCCCGGCACAGACCAGCAGCACCAGGCCAATCGCCGTCTCCGCCACCACCAATGCGCCCCGCAGACGCTGATGAGCTTTGCCCGCGCTTGCTCCGCGCCCGCCATTTTTCATGAATTGCAGCAGGTTCGGATTGGCTGAGCGCAATGCAGGAACAAGGCCAAAAATCAAGCTGGTAGCCAGCGCCACCACCGCAGTAAACGCGATGACCTGCCCATCGAGTCCGGCATTTGCCATTCTTGGAACGCTCTCCGGACTGAATTTCAAGAACAACCGGATGGCCCACGAGGCCAGCGGAATGGCCAATGCTGCGCCGCCCAGCGAAAGCAGCAGGCTCTCCGTAAGAAGCTGAGTTACGATGCGCAACCGCCGCGCTCCCAAAGCCACGCGCAACGCGATCTCCACATTTCTTCTTCCCACGCGCGCCAGAAGCAGGTTGGCCACGTTCGCGCAGGCAATCAGCAGCACGCATCCAACGGACAAAACCAAAACCAGCAGGGCCGGCCTGGTATTTCCAACCAGGTGTTCCAGTTCCGGCTTGACCGCAATTGCAGGATGTCTCTTGTTGGTGTCCGGATATTGTTTGGCCAGCGCCTGCGCGATCAGGTTCATCTCCTCCCTGGCCTGAACCATGGAGGTTCCATCTTTCAAGCGGCCAATGGCGCCCAGAAAATGCGCACCTCGCTCGCTGGTTACCGCGCTGTGCTCACCTGGCGAGATCTCAGAGTCTACGGCCAGGGTCCTCCACAGTTTTGGCGGATTGGCATCGGGAGGAAAAGCAAAGCCCGCAGGCATAACGCCTATGACTTGATAACTCTTCTGGTTGAGCGTGATGGCGCGGCCAATGATGTTTCGATCCCCGCCATAGACGGATTGCCAAAGTTCGTGACTTAACACCACCACTCGCGAACCCGGCTTTTCTTCTTCAGGACGAAAAGCACGCCCTAACATCGGCAACTCACCTAAAACGGAGAAGAAGTCGCTGGAAACGGTAAAGCCGGGCAGGTGAAGCGGCTGCTGTTTGCCGGTGAGCGTGAAGTCATCGCTGTGGTAGCAAGCAAGATTTGAGAACACGCGATTCTGCGAGCGCCAGTCGAAGAAGTCAGGATAGGAAATGGCGCCTTCCGCTAAGGTTCCGTTCGATCTTTGTGCCATCTCCGTCAGAAACATCAGCCGGTCCGGCTGCGGAAACGGCAACGGGCGCAAGAGGACCGCATTCACGATGCTGAAAATGGCTGTATTAGCGCCGATGCCCAGCGCCAGCGTCAGCACCGCCACCGCGGTAAATCCCAGCGACTTGCGCAACATGCGAGAACCGTAGCGAAGATCTTGAAGCAGTGAGTTCAAAGCTTTATATCCTAATTTAGATGGTTTTTCTGGTCGACCATTTTAATAACTGGCGGCAGTTAGAGCCCCCCAACGACTCGGCTAATGGCGAAGCAGCAGATCGGCCGGGCAAGAGCATTCGGCCGATCTGTTCTTCGCTTGGTCACCAGCGAACTGCGCGGACGCCGGTGCGCAAGTCTTTCGTCGCCTTCTTCCTAATATCCAGGCAAGAAAGATTTCCCTTTGAATTCGCACTTTTTATGCCGAATCAAGCCCCTACGCAAACAATTGAAAACACGAGCGAAACTGCGAGGAATAGGCCGAGGGCAACCATCGCGGATGTTCGCTAGCGAAATGAACTGTGCGGAAATGAACAGAAGAACAGTAGTTAGTACTTAGTATTTAGCAGTTAGCTTGTCTATTAGGTTCACACAACATTGATCGACCCGTAGCCAGAAATGATGGGACAAGAGCATGCCGCAAAAAAACAAACGCGACATCACCGGGACAACCAGTAATGTCGCGCCATGAGAAAAGGGTTTAGCTAATTACTAACTACTAATTACTAACTACTGCTCTTCACGCCATCTCTGCAGTCACGCCTTCGGTCTCTTCAACCACCTTGCCGTCAAACAGATGAACGGTTCTGTCAGCGTGCTTGGCGAACCGGGGATCGTGGGTAACCATGCAGATGGTCGCGCCTTCGCGATGCAACTGCTGCAGCAGTTCCATCACCGCTTCGCCATTGCGGGAATCCAGGTTTCCGGTTGGCTCGTCCGCCAGCAGGATAGATGGAGAACCGGCCAGGGCGCGCGCTACTGCCACGCGTTGCTGCTGACCGCCGGAGAGCTGTGACGGATAGTGCCGCATGCGGTGCGCCATTCCTACCTTCTCCAGCGACTCCTGCACGCGCTTCTTGCGCTCCGGAGAAGACATGGAACGATAAGTTAATGGCAGCTCGACGTTTTCATAGACGTTGAGGTCGCCAATCAGGTTGAAACTCTGGAAGATGAAGCCGATCTCCTGGTTGCGGATGCGCGAACGCTCGGCAAAATCCAGGTTCTCGACCGACTTCCCGTTCAGTGAATAGCTGCCCTCGGTGGGCGTATCGAGCAGTCCGATGATGGAGAGCAATGTGGACTTGCC
>DATDGH010000399.1:0-2522 GCA_036522215.1 Candidatus Angelobacter sp.
CGGGCTGTTCTGCTCGCCAGCCTGTGCGGGCTGGCGGGCTTTCTTGCCGCCCGGTTGTCGGCGAATTTCTATGCCGGACTCGCAGCGGCGTACGCCACAGCATCAGACCTCCTGATCTGGGTGAAGTCAGGATGACCCGAGTTTGAAGACCAGAGTGAGCTCGGTCCCAGGAAACACCGTCTGCGTGGCATTGAGATCGGCGAGCAGTTGTTCAATGGCTTGATCGTGAGCAGCCTGCGTGAGATGGTGGAGCCGGACGGTCAGGGTGTTGGCGGCCAAGTCGGGGGTCAGATCGGCTTCGGTCTGGAAGATCTGCCGCAGTAACGCGCGGGCATCGTCATTGCCACGCGCCATATGCTCGCCGAGCAGCGACGCCATGCTGGTTTCGGCGCGATAGGCGATCATCTTGAGCGTGTCGATGAAGTGCTTACGTTCCGTGCGCAGGCGCGTGAAGCGGTCTTCCTCGGGCAGGGACTTCACGGGAATGTGATGCTCGGTTTGCTTGCGCACTTGTTTGAGATTGTCAATCTCCAAATCCAGAGCCTGGATGGCTTCTTGCAGGTTTCCCTTGCGCTGCTGAAAACCTTGGACCTGGGACTGGCTGGGGTCCTCGGATAAGGCTAGGGCGCCGAACTGAGCCGCCAGCCGATGGCGCCGGCCGGCCTGGGAGCGGATCTGGCTATCGAGCTTGCGCCAGGCCGGATTGACCACCGAAATCGCATCAGGAATAGGCTCGGTACCGTACTCGATCAGATGGTCTAAGCCATAGTGTTCTCGCATGTAACGGAAGAAGTTTTCCTGAGACCATCGGGCGAACAGCGACACCGCCAGCGTGCTCATCGGCGCTTGAAAATTCGTCGTCAGAATCGAGGTCTGATGGCCGCTATCGGTGAGTTTGCGGATCTCGCGCAACCAAAGCTGGTTGGACAACTGGGAGCCGCGCTCGGCCAGTTGCATGGTCACGGTTTCCCCTCCCGCCAGTTCGACGCTGTGCAGTTGGAATTCTTCCTTGGGCCAATCGTCTCCAGGAAACTTGTGATAGGTCAGAATGGCAATTCGCTTCTGGCGCATCTTTTCGAACAACTCCGGGCTGTAGCCTTCCCGGTCGAACACCATGTTGAACCAGTGGGCGCGCGCATCTTCGGCCAACCGTCGCTCCTGCTCTGGCGTCTTGGCCACATGGGCCTCCATCCACGGGACCACATCTTGGGTAAGCGTAGCGATTAGACCGGGGTCCACTTCCTTGTTCACGTACAGGAAGGGCTGGCCGTCCATGGCGTTGATCCAGTAATCGGTTGTGGCCCGCAGACACAACCGCTCGCGGGCCACATAGTGGCGTGGCAATACGGTCTGGTCTCCGTGATACACGCGCACGTGGCCGTCGCAGTAGAAATAGATTTCCGCAGCGCTTTGTCTGGTAATCCATTCCTTGGCCAGTTGCGAGTTCCAGCGCATGGCTCACCCCAAGTCCTGGCACAGGAGCTTCAATTTCGCGCGTAGCGTGCGCACCTCGGGGATGCGATCCAGCCCCAGCAGCTTGCCCCATTCACCCGGCGCCTGGTAACGCAGTTGTTCCAGCGTTCGGATGCGCGCCAGCGCCATCAATCCCAGCAGCAAGAAGATGCTCTCAATGCCGTAAAATCCCTGGGGCAGTTGGTAGAACTCAGGCGTATACCGCAGCAGTCCGGCCGCCAATAAGGCCGGCAGCGCCAGCAGCACTCCGCCCTGAGTCACGTCGCAGGTTGCCTGAAACTCGATCGGTGCCGACTCCAGTTCTCCCATGGCCGCCGCCACCCGTTCCAGGGAGCGCGTGGCGCCGTTGCCCATGGCCGCTTGACAGTCGGTCTGGCTGCGCTCACTCTTGGTGGTTACTGGCCTGCCGTCGCAATCTTTTTTTTTGGAGAAGCGTGCAAGCGGCCGGCGCGGATTGCCTTGTGCAAAGTGTTGGTCAAAACGTTCAGTTCCGCCGCCACTTCCGGCACACTCCGTCCCTCATCCAGCAACCGCTGCGCCTGCTCCAGCACTGGCCCTTTCAGCACGGATGCCGAACTGTGGCGCGGTTGAGGCGCGTAGAACCCTTTGGCACCATGGTCGCGGTACAGCCTCACGTACCGCTTCACCGTGATCATCGGCACGCCAAACGCCTGCGCGATCTCCTTCGGCTTGACCGTCCCGGTGTCGATCATCTGGCTGGTGAACATACGGAAGCTCCGCACGTCTTGCTCCTCGTGCTGGAACACCGGCAAGTGACCGTGAAGATAACAAACCCTGCCCGCCTCCTTTTGTACCGCGATCTGGGTGTTGATCTCCGTCACCCCGGCAGGAAAAATCGGCAGTTGAAGCTGCGGCATCACTCTTCTTTAAACCGACTGCCGTCCACTCCGCAAATACATTTCTGGCTCAATCTGTTTTCACTGACCGCGAGAAATCACTGGGCGAGATCAGGAGTTCTGATCTTCTATCTCGGAAACGGGTTCTCGATACCAAGCCCGGACTTCGCTGTTTGTCATGTCAAAGGTTCT
>DATDGH010000400.1:0-2328 GCA_036522215.1 Candidatus Angelobacter sp.
AACAACCCTCGTTATCATCTCGACCATCCCTGGGAGCACGGACGCTTCACTGGAGAACTCGGTCCCCGGCACGTCTGGCGGATTGAAGGCGGTGGTCCAGACCGTTTCTGGTTCGGCGGCTTCTACTTCAGCGTGGCCCCGGCTGATATCGGTTTTGTCAGTGGCTGGTACTGGGACAGAGACGACGTCGTCCTCTACGACGATCCCGACGATCCCGGCTGGTATCTGGCCTACAACCCGAGAACCGGTACCTACGTCCACGTTCTTTATGTCGGAGGCTAACTAACGGCCTGATTATCCGGTCGCGACGCGGGTACAGGCTGGCGCATTCGCCGCAGCCGGTCCCAGGTTGAAGTAGAAAGTAGCCCCGCGGGCCGGTTCCGCTTCAGCCCAGATTCGCCCGCCGTGTCTGCTGATGATGCGCTGCACCATGGCAAGTCCTATGCCTGAACCATCGAACTCGTCGCCATGGAGCCTTTGAAATACGCTGAATAGCTTGTCTGCGTACTTCATTTCGAAGCCGACGCCATTGTCGCGGACAAACAGCACTTCCTCACGGCCATGGCGGCATTCACCTACCGCGATTACAGCACGCTCGCGGGTCGCCGTAAATTTGACGGCGTTCGATAACAAATTCCAAAATACCTGGGTTACCAGGCCGCGATCGCACTCAACACTCCTGAGGCCGGAAACCTCAAAGCGGACGTTACGACCATTCAAGTCGCGCTCTATGCTGGAAATCACCTCCGCGACCACCTCATCCAGACTCGTCATCTGCCGCAGCAATCCTTGTTCTCCCAGCCGGGAAAAGCGCAGGAGGTCGTCCACCAGTCTTTGCAAGCGAGCAGAAGAATCCTGGATTTGTTTCAGGTATGCCTGCCCCTGGCTCGTAATTTGGTGCTCGCACTCGACTGCCAGCAGGCGGGAGAAGCCGGAAATGTGGCGCAGAGGGGCGCGAACATCGTGAGAAACGGAATAACTGAATGCTTCCAGGTCTTTGTTCCGTGTCTCCAACTGTAAAACCCGGACCTGAAGCTCGGCATTGAGGTTGGCAATTTCTTCCTGCGCGCGGTTGCGTTCAGAGATGTCGCGCACGAAGGCGTTGAAAGAGCTTTTGCCGCGCTTACGCACCAGGGAAATGGAGAGCTCGACAGGAAATTCGCGTCCATCGCGATGCAGCGCTGCCAACTCCAGCCGCTTGTTCAGGACGGGCCCCTCGCCGGTAACCAGGAAGTGTTTAAGCCCGCGCAGATGGGCCTCCCGAAATCGTTCCGGGATAATGGTGGTGTGCAACGATTGTCCCAGGGCCTCTGCCTCAGGTCGTCCGAACACCCGTTCCGCTTGCGGATTCCAGTCAGTGATGATCCCGCTTTCGTCCATGGCGACAAAAGCGTCGCTGGCGGTAGCCACAATCTGGCGCATATGCTCTCTGCTTTCCCGCAAGCGCCTGAACAGTACTGCCCCCGTGCCTCCAATGCCCAGTGCCAGCGCGACAAACACTAAGCTCAGGAGGGCCAGGGGTTTCTCGGCCCGCCAGAACGCTTTATCAATTTCCTCCTTGGGAATCTGGATCAGCAGCCCCCATCCAACTGAAGGAAGCGACCGCCGGCTCACCAGCCCTTCCTTTCCGCCCCGCCGGACAAGCTCTGTCCCGCTCTCGCCCGCCAGAGCTCTCTTCACGTCCTCTTCCTCTCCGACATTGCGCAGAGCTCCGGAGCCACTCCAATCCGGCGCCAGCACAATGATTCCAGCTTGGTCCACAATTGAAACCCATTTCTTGATGGATTCCGGAACCCCGTTCAGCCAGCCCTTGACCGCATCCAGGCTATAAACACCGGCGAAAACGCCTGCAGGACGATTCAACGGCACCGCAATGATGATGCCCAGCCGCTCCCCAGCACCCATCATGGGAGATACGGGAGAAATGCTGGCCCTCCGTTGCTGCAATGCGATCGAAAACCACTCCGAAGAGTGTTGATTCGCTCTATCCGCGGCCTCCGGATAGATCACTCGCAACCTGCCACTTGCGTCATAAGATGGCAAAAAATGCGGTCTCACGCCACAACGCGTGCGCCTCCTGCAATTCGTTGGTAATCGTTCGCAGGTCTCCTCGGGCCCATGCATTCACGGTTGCCGGATTTCCTGCTATCGCCTCCAGCGAAGTCCTCACCTCCGTCAGTTTTTCTTCCAGCACCTTGCCGGTCAAATCCGCCGCTTGCTGGCTTGTCTGCATGAGATTTCTGGTTGTGATTCTTCTTAGCAGCCGGTCGGCAGCGTACAAAAACAGAATGAGGGGCAGCACCGAGCAAACCGCAAGGATCAGGTATA
>DATDGH010000401.1:0-7444 GCA_036522215.1 Candidatus Angelobacter sp.
GTTCCCAGGCCAGGACCGTGTTGCTCGGTGGCATCGGCTACAACATTGACGATCGGGCTGCCGTATTGGAGTTTACGCAGCTTCTCGAGGGTCAGGAACGAAGTTCCGGCAAAATTGGCCTCCATGCCCAGCACGCGGTCGAGTTCGATGGGATGGCCGATGGACTCATGGATTTGCAGGCCCAATTGGGAAGAGCCCAGCAGCAGCGTCATCTTTCCCTGTGGACATTGGTCCGCCTGATGCAGCCCCGCTGCCTGCTCACCAATGCGCCGGGCATTTTCCAGCAGCTTGAGTTCCTCCACCAGTTCGTAGCCCCGGTTCTGATACTGTCCCCCAAAAGAATTAGGATACGAACGCTTCTGGATCTCCGTCCCTTGAAAAGAAAATGCCGCGTAACCCGCGCCTGTGATGTGACGGGTCTGGTGGATTTCTGAACCCTCGGTGGAGAAGAACCATTGCTCATAGCGGCCGAATTGCATGTTGCTCTCCGCCAGGGTCACACCTTTTACCGCCAGCAGCTCGCGATCTATTTTCGTGAGCAACTCCAGGTTCTGCTCCACCGAAGTAGTGAATGGATCGATTCTGCACGGGCTCGCCCACTCCACCTTTACCGGCGGCTCCGCGGCCAGCCGGACAGGTTGTTCTTTCACCCGCGACGAAGCCTTGGCAATCTCTACCGCCTTTGCCGTTGTACGCTCAACCGACTCCCGGGAGAGGTCGTCCGTGGAGGCAAATCCCCAGGAATCATTGACCACAACGCGGATTCCAATGCCCAGCGATTCCGCGCTGCTCGCGTGTCCCATCCTGCCATTCTTGGTGGCCAGGCTGCGCGAACGATCGTTCACAACCCTGGCATCGGCATACTGCGCTCCTCGAACCTTGGCAGTATCCAATGCCCAATCAGCAACTTGTTTCATACTCATAACCCTTCCAGAATAAATGAATTTTCAAAACCTGGTGGGAGTTACACTGCAATCATGTCGCGAAAGCCGGCGCGGATCAGGATTGTGAATCTGGAACAAGGCATGCCTGCGGTAGAGCAGGCACGTCTGAGCTTGGAGCATGAATTATCGGTTGCCCGCTTCGACGGCTATAAAGCTGTCAAATTTATCCACGGCTACGGCTCCAGCGGCGCCGGAGGCGCCTTGCGAACAGAATTGCAGAAAGACCTCCGCCGCATGGCTGAAAACGGCGCAATCCAGGTTTTTATTCCCGGCGAGGACTGGCGCATCTCTGATCAGAGTACCTGGAAGTTACTCAAACAATTCCCGGAGTGGAAAAGGGATTCCGATCTGGGACGAAATAATCAGGGAATTTCAGTGGTCATCTTGTGACCTGAATAGCAAAACGGCGGCCGCAGCCGCCGTAGCTAATTGCCAATTGCTATTTGCCAACTGCTCTTTACGTTCCTTCACTCCAGCTAGCCAGATACTCCTCCTGCTCCGGACTCAACCTGTCGATCTTGATCCCCATGGATTCAAGCTTCAGGCGAGCAATTTTCTTGTCCAGCTCCTCCGGAACCGGATATACCCTACGCTCCAGCGACTTGTGGTTCTTCACCAGGTATTCACAGGAGAGCGCCTGGTTGGCAAAGCTCATATCCATCACTGAGGCCGGATGCCCTTCCGCGGCCGCCAGGTTGATCAACCGTCCTTCGCCCAGCAGGTAAATCTTTCGTCCATCCTTGAGCGCGTATTCATCCACAAAATCGCGCGTCTGCCGCTTGGACGAAGACATTTTCTCCAGCGTCGGAATGTCGATCTCCACGTTAAAGTGGCCGGAATTGGCCACCACCGCGCCATTCTTCATGTTGTCGAAGTGCTCGCGGCCAATCACATTCTTGTTGCCGGTGACGGTTACAAAAATATCGCCAATCTTGGCTGCCTCGGCCATCGACATCACGCGGTAGCCATCCATCACCGCCTCGATCGCCTTCACCGGATCAATTTCCGTAACGATTACATCCGCGCCCATGCCCCGCGCCCGCGAAGCCAGGCCGCGACCGCACCATCCATAACCCGCGATCACGAACTTGGAACCGGCAATCAGCGAGTTGGTGCAGCGGATCACGCCGTCCATGGTGGATTGGCCGGTGCCGTAGCGATTGTCGAACATGTGCTTGGTCAGCGCATCGTTTACCGCAATGATCGGATACCGAAGCGCGCCTTCCTTGGCCATGGCGCGCAGGCGGATCACCCCGGTGGTAGTCTCTTCCGTTCCCGCAATGATCCCATCAACTACGTCTTGACGTTTAGTCAGCGCGGTGCTGACCAGGTCGGCGCCATCGTCCATGGTGAGGTGCGGTTTGTGGTCCAGTGCGGAAAGAATGTGTTTGTAATAACTCTCGTTGTCTTCGCCCTTGATTGCGTGGACGGAGATGCTGTAATCGCGCACCAGCGCCGCAGCCACATCGTCCTGTGTGGAAAGCGGATTTGAGGCGCACAGCACCACCTCGGCACCGCCATCACGCAACGTAATGCTCAGGTTGGCCGTCTCCGTAGTTACGTGCAGGCACGCAGAGATCCGGATGCCCTTGAGTGGCTGGTTCTTGATGAATTCTTTGCGAATGCTTTGCAGCACCGGCATGGACTGGTTTGCCCATTCGATGCGCCGCTTGCCCATATCCGCAAGCTCAATGTTCTTGATATCAAACGAAACTTGACTCACCACAGATGTCGACATTTTGTCCTATTTTTCCTGGCCTTCCTAGGCCATTTGTGTTCAGTTAAAAAGTGCCCGCCGCAGCCGCCGTTCGGAATACAGTCTCCGTCGGCGCCTTTTACCGATGACCCGATGACCCGATGACCCGATTAGCTCATTTTGCCGCGTTAGCTTTTGAGCCCGATTGTCCTACGGCCTTTTCCCGCAACTGAGCAGCTTTGTCCATCGCTTCCCAGCTAAAGTCCGGATCCTTGCGGCCAAAGTGTCCATAGGCAGCCGTCTTCTTGTAAATCGGGCGCCGCAGCCTCAATGACTCAATGATTCCTTTCGGTGTCAGGTGGAAATTCTCGCGCACCAGGGTCTCTATCCGGTCCTCTGAATACTTTCCGGTGCCGAAGGTGTCTATCAGGACGCTCACCGGCTCTGCCACGCCGATGGCATAAGCAAGCTGTACCTCTACGCGGTCCGCCAGCCCGGCGGCCACTATGTTCTTGGCAATGTAGCGAGCCATGTAACAGGCCGAACGATCTACCTTGGTCGGGTCTTTGCCGCTGAATGCTCCACCACCGTGGCGGCCCATGCCGCCGTAGGTGTCCACAATGATCTTGCGGCCGGTCAGCCCGGTATCGCCCATGGGGCCGCCAACCACAAACCTTCCTGTAGGGTTGATGTGGTATTTGGTGTCCGCATCCAGCAGATGCGCCGGAATGGCTGCCTGAATCACCTGCTCTAGAACTTCGGCGCGCAGGGTCTTGTTGTCTATTGTCTCCGCGTGCTGTGTGGAGATGACAACGCCATCCACTCGAATGGGTTTGTGGTTGGCGTCATATTCCACCGTCACTTGGGATTTTCCATCGGGACGCAGATAAGAGAGGGTTCCATTCTTGCGGACTTCTGAGAGGCGGCGGGTGAGCTTGTGTGCCAGGGAGATTGGCGTAGGCATCAGGTCGTCATTTTCGTTCGTGGCGTAGCCGAACATCATGCCCTGATCGCCCGCGCCCCCCACATCTACTCCCATCGCGATGTCAGGCGACTGCGCGTGTATGGAAGAGACCACAGCGCACGTATTGGAGTCGAATCCATACAGCGCGTCGGTATACCCGACGGCACTCACCGTGCCCCGCACGATGTTGGGGAAATCCACATAAGCCTCAGTCGTAATCTCGCCTGCTATGACTACCAGGCCTGTTGTAGTCAAGGTTTCGCAAGCTACCCGGCTATACGGGTCTTTTTCCAGACAGGCGTCCAGAATGGCGTCAGAAATCTGGTCTGCAATCTTGTCTGGATGACCTTCTGTCACCGATTCAGATGTAAACAAAAAACGTTCGCGTGGAGCCAAGGGATCCTCCTGATATTTTTTATTATTACCGCTTTGGACCTGTCCCGGAAGCGCCGGAACCGGATAATGGGTGTCACCAGCAGCCTACATGAGACCCTGCGCTGGGGACAACGCAAGTTCGCTCTTCTGGCAGGAAACACCTGCGAATGGCGATCTTGCGCTGTGAAACGGGCTGGGGTTAATTTTAACGGAAATTATCGGGTATGGTAATAGGATTATTGCTGTAACCCGGAGGTATTGAAGGTGATGGTTCGGACTTCCTTTTCCTTGCCTAGCGCTCCCAGTGGTTTACCGTTATAGCTGACCTCGATCCCCGCTGCATTGCCGGTCTTCAGCACCAGCTCTTTGCCTGCTTGGATGGTCCGTTCCGTATTTGCATTCAGCATCCCCTCCCACAGCACCTGACCATCCGCCACCACCGAAACCCAGGAATTCTGCTTGGCCTTGATGACCACGCTGATGGAACTATTCTGGTCCTGGGACTCATTGCCGCTGCCTTTGTCCACGACCTCAGTCGATTGCGACTCAGCCGCTTTCGTCGCCTGCGAGGAGGCATTGCCGGATGGCGCCGCCTGGCTCGAAGAACTTTGCTGTGGCTGGGTGACAGCGTGTTGACCTGAATTCTCCGGACGCGATGGCTTGCGTTTCACCCAGTAGGTCCAGCCGCCCACCACGCCGATCAATGCCACAAGCGCCAGAACCACTGGAACAATCGAGCGCCTGGGGTTAAGTGGAGGTGAGTTGTTTTCTTTTTCGTGAATTTCCAGCGGGAACTTGTCTACCGGCGGCTCCGGTTCATTGCTGACGGCAACGTAATCGGCTACCGTCTGTTCCTCATTGATGCCCAGAAACCGGGCATAGGAGCGGACAAATCCGCGGTTGAAAACGCCTCCCGGAAGGACCTCGAACTGCTCGTCTTCCAGCGCTTTTAACCAGCGCTTGGATATCTTCGTCGACTCGGCTATCTCCGCCAGGGTGATGCCTCGCATCTCCCGCTCGCGCCGCAACTTGTCCCCAAATGCACCCATTTGCGAATGACTTTATTTTAAGGTTATTAAGTGAAAGATCAAACTAAAACTGCCCAAATCCAGTGCAAAAGGACATAGGACCTCCGGGAATCGGGTCACCGCCACCACGGCATTGGGGTCAGGGGGCGTCTGGCATTATGGCAATCCGACCTTCCCTCGGTTTTCCGATCACGGCGATCACGGCGATCACGGCGGTCTCGGCGATCACGGCGATTCTTGGTGACCTCGGTAACTTAAGGACTATTACTCTCAGGCTTCAGGGTCAACTTCATGGGTTGCTGATTTGAAAAAGCAAAGTTTATAATACGGCGCAAAGCTCGACTTTCTGCATCCCTTTTGGAGGGACAAGGATTATTTGCGCGAAATGAGCGAGACCGTAGTACCGGAGCCTAAGAAGCATCTACAGGAAGTCGCCATCTTTAATGATGTTGCGAAGGCCCTTACCTCGTCTCTAAACCTCGATTCTATCCTCCAGACCATCATGGACAAAATGGCCGAGTTCTTCCGTCCGGACACCTGGTCCCTGCTCATGGTGGATGAACAAAAGGATGAGCTCTATTTCGCCATCGCCGTGGGCGATGCCGCCGAAACCCTGAAGACCGTCCGCCTCAAAGTCGGCGAAGGCATAGCCGGATGGGTGGCCAAACATGGCGATTCACTTATCGTCCCTGACGTCTACAACGACCCCCGCTTTGCCAAGCGAATTGATGAAATGACCAAGTGGAAGACGCGCTCCATCATCTGCGTCCCCTTGCAGTCCAAGCACCGCGTGCTGGGCGTAATTCAGCTCATCAACTGCTCCATGGAAAGCTTTGGCGAACAGGAAATGTTCTTCCTCCATGCCCTCTGTGATTACGCCGCCATTGCCATTGACAATGCCCGCGCCGTTGAGAAGATCCAGGAACTCACCATCACGGACGATTGCACTGGACTCTACAACGCCCGCCACCTTTATAAGACGCTGGAAGCTGAGGTCTACCGCTCGGCCCGTTTTGGCTACGAATTCAGCGTGATCTTTCTCGACCTCGATCACTTCAAGCTGGTGAATGACACTTACGGCCACCTGGTGGGCAGCAAGCTTCTGCAGGAGATCGGCTTCAAAGTGAAATCACAGCTCCGCCTGATCGATTACGCCTTCCGCTACGGTGGTGATGAGTTCGTCATTCTTCTTCCCCAGACGGAGAAGAATTCCGCGCTTGTAGTGGCCAAACGCCTCCAGGAGATGATGCGCAAGACGCATTTTCTGGTTGAGGAAGGTTTGAACTTGAACGTGCGGTGCAGCATGGGACTGGCAACCTATCCGGAGGACGCCAAGAGTTCACACGAGATCATCCGCCAGGCCGACGAGATGATGTACATGGTCAAAAACTCCACCCGCGACAACATCGCCGTCGCCCAGCAGGGGATCCTGAAGTAAGATTTCTGAGTCCTGGTTTCTTGGGTTGTTGCAGTTTATCCCGAAGCGGAGCGAGGGAACCCTACCAGCTTATATCCTGCGTCAGGGCGAATGCCCTGGCTGCTTACACCAGTTTTTCGCCGATTCGTTCAAATTGGCGGCTGAAAAAGGTTTGGAGTTTGTTAGTTTTACTTTGAGGGTCTCTACCGCTACCCGAAAGTCGTCGCTGATGTCCACTGAATTCCAGGTTCCGATTGTTTGGCTGCTCGCCCTGCCTGGCGTGATCTTTTCCGTCGGTTTGTACCTGACGAGGTGGATGCGAAGGCAGCGCACTGCAGCTAAAGCTCAGAGCTGGCCGGCCGCACAAGCCGTAGTCAACAATAGCTTTGAGTTGAACGAAAGTACCAGGAATGTGGCGCCGGAGGGAGCAGTGGCTGAGTACGTTCACATATGGGCGGTGGCCATCCAGTACGCCTACCAGGTTAACGGTGAGTTCTACGCCGGCACCTATTTCCTCCCCAACACATACAAGGACAGCGGAGTCGCAACGGAAATGGGAAGGGCCTGGATCAGTAGGAGAATCACCATCAGGTACGATCCACGGAACTACGAAACGTCATTCTTCCTTGAATCAGACGGCGCCCCGGGGAAACCGCATATTCCACCACGCACAGATAGGCCGCAGGTTACCACGCTGTCTTTGAAATAGTTGGGTTTGTTCGCAAGCGATTCTTCCGATGCCCCGATATCCCGATCAGAGAGGAGGTCTCTTCCCTAACACCGGGCTCTCGTTCGTCCCGGTGGGTGACTGTGCCGGCTGCTTTGGAGTCCATACACTGGAATTGCCTGGAGCACTGGGATTCACTCCAAAGTCCCACACAAATAAATTGATTTGCTTCTTGCCCAGCATCTCTACCAGCGCATATTCACCCGGCTCCAGCGGCTCCGCTGGACTCACCTTCACCCAGGCTCCCACCGGAGCGCTGCTGGTCTTGATCCAAGTCTCCTTCTCGCTCACCT